>JACMMD010000713.1 GCA_014379235.1 Anaerolineae bacterium | reverse complement strand
GGATGCGTGGCGGCATTTCGTTTTCAAATCCGCCGGGGGTGAAGTACGAATACTCAAACTTCGGGTTCGGAATTTTGGGGCGCATCGTCTCTAACGTTTCGGGTATGCCCTATCAGCAGTATATCGTGGGCAATATCTTGGAGCCGCTCGGCATGACTTCCAGTACCTATGACATTCGCCAAGTCGCGCCCGAACGCTATGCCATGGGCTATGATTTCGTGGACGATCAATGGGTCGAAGTACCGCCGCTGAACGATGGCGAATTCGGCTCGATGGGTGGATTGTTCACTACCATCAACGATTTTGCGCGCTACATAGCCTACTTGCTAACCGCCTTCCCACCGCGAGACGATGTGGAAAGCGGCCCGGTTCGGCGCAGTTCGCGGCGAGAGATGATGCAGCTCTATTCACAGCGTAACGTCAGTTCATCGCGCCAACCTCCCGATTCACCCACGCTCGTTAGCAGTGATGGCTATGGATTCGGGTTGGTCGCTGGCGTGGATTCTGTGCTTGGCTACTCGGTATCACATGGCGGCGGCTTACCGGGATATGGCACTTTCTATCGTCTTCTGCCTGAGCATGGAGTCGGCATCGTCACCTTCACGAATCTGACTTACATGCCGGCTGCCGTGCCGATCAACGAGGTTTACGCCGTTTTGAAAAAGACTGGCGGCCTTAACCGACGCATTATTCCGCCAGCAGCACCGCTTGTGGCTGTGCAAGAAGCCATAGCGCATTTGTATGATCGTTGGGACGACGACGAAATGAAGTCGATATCCACCGAATCTTTATTCCTTGATCTCTCGCTAGAGAAACGCCGTGCTGAGTTTGAAGACCTGCGCGTCAATTTCGGCGAGCGCTTATCCGTGACCCCCATACAGGCGGAAAACGCTTTACGTGGTAGCTGGCATATGAAGTGCAAAGGCGGCAGCATTGAAATCTCTGTCACGCTATCGCCAACCGTGCCGCCGCTCGTTCAGCACCTCGAATTCACGGCGGCCAAACCCTTGGGCCAATCCCTGAAACGCGCCATCACCGCCATGACACATCTGATTGGCCAATGGGATGAGACACAGGCGCAAAATCTGTTTGTACGCAGCCTCAAACGCAAGTCGTTGCAAGCACAGTTTGAGGCATTGCGCGTTCAGTATGGCGATCTGAAACTTGGCGATGTCTTAGAAGGTGATGGCAAAACTAAGACCAGCGTTCGACTGCTCGGTAGTCGGGGCAGCGTCGATATGCACATCTCTATCAAATCAGGTTCCAAGCGTGTGCAAGCGGTGAGCTTCACGAGGCCGCAAGAGACTGCCTTCGTGCCCTGAGTGTGAGTTGGCTGTGCCTTGAATACAGCCAACCGAGTTAAATGAATAGCACAGACAGCGCGAGCAACACGGGCACCATGTACGCCCGCGCCAGATTGCGGATGGGCTTCACGTCTGTGACATTTTCCAACTGATCGAAGTCTTCACCCGGTCTAACTGAGCGATGTACGTCTACGCAGGCAAGTAGGCAGATCGCATCTTGATAGGCTTGCATGACTTCCATCGTGTTCGCTCCTTGATTGCAAAGCTGCAATGTGATTCGTTATCTTAACCCTATTACAAGAAGCGAGTTCGACAATAGCTCTACAGTACCGTGTGAGGGTGTTTACGCTGTCACTGTGCTTGAGAAGAGTTCGTCAATAGGATAAACCTCTACGTTAGCGGCGGCGGCTCACGGATATAATTTGGACATAATCAAATTATGTCAACAAATTACGGACGTGAAGGCTGTCCCTATGAGCATGATGCCGCTCTCTCGCCACGTTGTCGCAATTACGCTCCTTTGTTTGCTGCTTTGTCTGTTCAGCGCGTCGTTTAGTGGGGCGCAAGATACACCACAAAATGCGCCCTCACCTGACGGACTGCCGCAGACCCTCAGTCCGGTTGCCCACTTCACCCACCTCACCTCAGACGACGGCTTGATTCAAAACGGAATCACGTCAATCTTGCAGGACAGCCGGGGCTTTATGTGGTTCGGCACTCAAGCTGGACTCAGCCGCTATGATGGCTATCACTTTACGAACTATCAACACGACTCCGCCAATCCCAACAGCCTGAGCAACAATTACGTTCGTGACCTGTATGAAGACGCGGACGGCATCCTATGGGTTGGCACAGAAGGCGGCGGGGTAAGCCGCTATGACCCGCAGACCGAGACCTTTACACGTTTTCTCGCTGATCCACAAAACCCCGACATCCTCACCCATGACCGCGTCTTCGACATCTTTCAGGAGCGAAGCGGCGCATTCTGGTATGTCGGCGGCGGACTGACGGGCCTCAACCGCTACGACCCATCTACCGGAGTCTATCGGCACTACGCGACCAACCCGAACGACCCGACTGCATTTCAGGGCGGCGGCGTCAATGACATGGTTGAAGATGAAAACGGGGATTTGTGGCTGGCTGCTTCGCCAATGCTGGCCAAATATGATCCTGCTGCGGATTCTTTTACATATTATGAAGTGCCGCCTTTAGATGGCCGCCGTGAAGATCGCTTGGCATTAGTTCACCAAGACGCGGATGGCAGATTATGGATCGGCGGCTCGACGGGCTTTTACGAGTTCGACAGGGAAGCAGAAACCTTCATCCATCAGCCTGTAGTGGGCAATGTCGGCGCTCTGTTTGAAGCCGGGAGCGGCGAATTCTGGTTGGCCACATCGCGCGGCATCCAGCGCTTTGACCCACACACCTCGCAAGTTACGCAGCACTACGAATACAACGCCCTCGATTCAACTGGCTTGAATGCAAACGACATCAACGAGATCTATCAAGACCGTGAAGGTCTCATCTGGATTGGCACACGCGACGAGGGTGTCAATATCTATAATCCGCAGCAAACTCGATTTGCACATTATCGCCACGAACCTGATAACTCCACCAGCCTTGCTGATGGCTCAATCGGGCCAATTTTTGCCAGCGAAGAAGGCCCGTTGTGGGTTGGCATTGATAACACGCTTGACCGTGTTGACCTTGAAAATGGACAAGTGACCCATTTCCCACTGGAAGAATTGGGCGGCGAGCCGGGTGTGATTAGCGCAGTTTATCAAGATCATGAGGGCATCATTTGGGTTGGTGGGCGAGGGATGGCGCTTTACAGTTTCGACCCCGAAATTGGCCGTTTCACACCCTATCCGTTAGAGTCTGCTGTCACCCGTCCGACACCGAGCAAGGTCATTATCGATTTCTACGAGGACGACGCAGGCTTTTTGTGGATAGCCGTAAATCACGATGGCCTGTATCGGCTTGACCCTTCACGCGAAACGGTTGAATTCTTCGACGGCCCACCTTCCGCCAGCGCCATCAGGAGCGGCGCGCCGCTTGCGACTGCGCCACATCCGCCGATCACTGACATACTTGGAGATCAAGACGGAACGATTTGGCTGACGACATTGAACGGATTTATGCGCTTTGACCCGCGCAGTTCTACCTATGATTATTATCGAACGCAGCCCGGTGAGGTCGGCCCGGATAGCTACATGGAGGCCATCCTCAAAGCTCGCAATGGGCTGATTTGGATAGCCTCGCGGGATGGGCTGATTCGTTTCGACCCCGCCACCGAATCAGCCACCTACTTTGCCGAGCGCAACGGACTGCCGAGCAGCTTCGTTGTTAGCCTGCAAGAGGACGCGCAAGGTGATTTGTGGCTAGGCACTGCCAGAGGCTTATCGCGCTTCACGCCATCAACGGAAACGTTCCGCAATTTCGATCTTCTCGATGGGCTGCAAAGCAACGAATTTACCATACAGGCATTCGCGCAATCGGCACATGGTCAAATGGTCTTTGGCGGCGCGAACGGCATCAACGCCTTTTATCCAGAAGCGATCACCGACAGCACGTATCAGCCGCCTGTCATCCTGACCGATTTTCAACTCGCTAATGTTGGGGTG
>JACMMD010000712.1 GCA_014379235.1 Anaerolineae bacterium | reverse complement strand
GCAAGCTCAGGCGCGATTCAACCGCGTTGGACGTTCAAGACCGAAGACGAAATCCGTTGCAGCCCCAGCTTCTATCGAGAGTTTGCCTTTATTGGCTCTTACGATACCAATATGTGGGCCGTCAATTTAGAGAACGGTGAACTCGCATGGAAGTTTCCTACCAATGGCGGCATCGCTGCTTCACCAGTGGTAGACGGGCAAAATCGAATCGTCTTATTCGGCTCGGAAGATGGGGTCTTTAGCGCAGTGGACTACCGCAACGGGCGCATTAGCTGGACGCATACCACCCGCGGGCGTATCCGTAGTACCCCCCGCATCGCACACGGACACGCCTTTTTCGGCAGCGATGATGGCAACCTTTACGCGCTCATGGCTATCAATGGCCGTCTGTTGTGGGAATACAACGTCGCAGCACCTATTCGCAGCCGTCCGTTTGTGACTAACGAACTGATTATCTTCGGCTGCGAGACCGGCGAAGTTTACGGCATCGAACTCAACGGCAACCGCAAGTGGGTGTACCGCACCAAGCGCGGCGTTATCTCATCACCGAATGTCGATATGAATGAAGGCATTTGCTACGTTGGCTCATCCGATCATTTCATGTACGCCATTGATGCCAACAACGGCTATAATTCATGGCGCTTCCGCACAGGTGGGCCGATCATTTCGTCGCCCGCGCTTGGCGGCGGTCTCGTGTACTTTGGTTCAGCAGATGGTACGCTTTACGCGCTGAATGCTCAGACTTCCAGAGAAAAGTGGAAGTTCACCACCGAGAAGCCCATTACATCGTCACCGCTCTTTCACGAAGGTGCGATTTACTTCGGTGGTACGGATGAGCAATTTTACTGTTTGGATGCACAGACGGGTAAGGAACGCTGGAAGTTTAAGACTGGCGGAGCAATCACCTCACAGGCTTGCATCGCTAACGACATGATCCTGTTCAGTTCGATGGATGGTGTCCTCTATGCATTACCACTGGTCGAATAAGGTGCATTCGCTGTTCGCTGTGACTCGGTCTTTGGCAGCCGCTAATTGGAGTTAAAGTCATGAATATTATTCAGCGTCTCTTCGGGCAATCCGACAAAAAAGGGACATCCAAGTCCGCAGAAGAGACCTCAAGCGCTGCTGCGAATAGCGCGTCTCGCTCAACATCTGATGCGCCGCGAACGGATGAACGGAACGTCGATACGGATCGGCTTCCTGCTGATGTCGTGATGCCCGCATCCGCCAAATCGACAGCGACGGCCAGCCTCTACGTTGATGGGGCAACCCGTCCGCTCCCGGCAGAAGTCGTCATTGCCGCCGGAAATAAGCATATCATTTTCGGCCAGTCCACCGATGTAGGTATGGTACGAAACAATAATCAAGACGCAGCGTACTCGTTCTTCACCATGCTTCGCAGCGTCGATGACTATCCCGATTTTGGGCTGTTCATCGTCGCGGACGGTATGGGCGGCCATCACGATGGCGAAAAAGCGTCCGCGATGACTGCGCGTATTGTCGCAGCACAGGTCGCCAGCACGATCTATCAGCCTCTTTTGGCAGGCATTGACAGCAATGACCGCCCTCCCATTACGGAAGCGCTCATTGAAGCAGTGCAGAAAGCCAACGCCAGCGTTATCGCCAAAGTTCCCGATGGTGGCACAACACTAACCGCCGTTGCCATCGTGGGTGATCTCGCTTACATCGCGCATGTTGGCGACAGCCGCATTTACCTCATCACCCGTGATGGTGTTGAGCAAATCACCCGTGACCATTCATTGGTGCAGCGCTTGATTGAGCTAGATCAGTTGACACCCGAAGAGGCCGCCGAGCATCCGCAGAAGAACGTCCTCTACCGTGCGCTTGGGCAAAACGAAGCCCTTGAAGTGGATGCGCTCACACGCCGCTTACCACCCAATTCCAAGCTGCTTTTGTGCAGTGATGGACTATGGAGTCAGGTTCAGGAGCGCGAGATCGCTCAAATCGTTCGCAACAACCCGGATCCGCAAGAAGCCTGCGACCAATTGGTCGCACTTGCCAACACACATGGCGGAATCGATAACGTCACGGCTATCCTGTTACAAGTGCCCGGTAGCTAAGAAAGCTGACGGCCTATGCCCCCCAAAATAGACCCATATGCGATGTTAGGCGTTGCCGAAAGCGCCGACGACGAAGAAATCAAAAAGGCGTTTCGCCAGATCGCCAAGCGGCTGCACCCGGACATTAACCATAGTCCCGGTGCGGCTGTGCAGCTTGCGGACATCACCACCGCCAATCAAATATTGACGGACCCTACACTGCGGCGCGAATATGATCGGCGTGCCTCGCAGAATAACCACGAAGAATTCATATTTTCGCTGCGAGTGACACCTAGCAAGCGCTCAGTAGTTCCGTTGAGCGAGCCGCAGGTGGTTTACCTGTTGGCTGAAATTTCTGCCGATGCCCGTGCCCGTCAGAAACAGCAAAAGCACGAAACCCGTATGAACCTCACATTGGTACTTGACCACAGCAATTCCATGGCGGGCACGCGCTTGGAAAAGGTCAAAGTCGCCGCGCATCAAATCATCGAACATCTTTCGCCAGAGGATATTATTTCAGTCGTCTCATTCAATGACTGGGCGAACGTCCTCATCCCGGCCACCTACGTCAAGGATAAAGTCTCGCTCAAAGCCCGCATTAGCTTAATGGTTGCTTCTGGCGGAACAGAGATTTACAAAGGGCTGCTGGCTGGCGTTGAACAAAACCGACTGCACCTTGGCCCGAAGCTGGTGAATCACGTCGTCCTGCTGACCGATGGCAACACCTTTGGCGATCAAACCCGTTGTCTAGAACTGGCACAGGTGGCTACAAAAGAGGGCATCGCTATCAGTGCAATGGGTCTCGGACAAGAGTGGAACGACGTATTCCTAGACCAATTAGCCTCAGTCACTGGCGGCACGTCATCTTACATTAGCTCCGCCAATGCCGTTGTGCGCTTCCTGAACGATCATGTACGCCACTTATCAAATGCCTTCGCCGAACGTGTTCACATCTCGATTGCGCCTGACCCCGATGTCAGTCTAGAGTCGGCTTTCAAGTTGACGCCGCATCCACAGCCGCTCGAAATTACTGATGGCTACATCCCTGTCGGCAGCTTAGAGTCCCAACGCCCGATCACCGTGATGCTTCAAATACAACTTCCGGCCAATATGCCGCTGGGATTTCGCTCGGTTGCACGCATGGTCGTCATTGGCGACATCCTGTCGAACGAGCAGCAAGCGTACAAGTCCATCAGTGACACCTCTATCGAAATCACCGATAATCCCCCCGATGAAGACCCACCTGCCGCTATCCTTGATGCGTTGAGCAAGCTCACGCTTCATCGGATGCACCAGCGCGCGCAAGATGCGCTTGATCGTGGCGATTCGCAGGAAGCCACGCGCCATTTGAAGAATCTGGCAACACGCTTGTTAGCGATAGGGGAAGAAGATTTAGCGCATCAGGCGATAAGCGAAGCACAGCGAGTCGCACTCACCAACCAACAATCTGACGAAGGCAGCAAAATATTGAAATATCAAACCCGTTTTCTTCTGCTTGGCACAGCAAGCGGAGATCAATCCTAATGGTAATCTGCAATTACTGTGGCTACAGCAATCTTGAAGGTGTGCTGTTCTGCGAAGACTGCGGCCAAAACTTGCGCGGTAACATCATGGAAACGCTGCCTACCCGCAGTCTCGAACATCTGGGTATAACCCACGACCTTAGCTCACGCGCAACGTGGGGAACCGCCCGCTTTTCGCTTGAGTCCGCCGTCATGTTCCACGTTACTGATGCCGATGAACCGATTAACCTTCAAGTGATGGAACGTATGGTACTCGGACGAACAGATACCAGCAGCCCGCGTAAGCCCGATTTGGATTTGTCAGACTATGGCGCGCTGGAAAAAGGCGTTTCCCGTATGCACGCCACCCTCTATCGCAGCGAGGACACGCTCACGATTGTCGATATGGGCAGCATGAACGGTACGCATTTGAATGGGCAGCGTCTTGCACCAAACCAGCCGCGCATCCTCCGCGATGGCGACGAGATTCGTCTCGGTAAACTGGTAGCGCATATTTATTTCAGGTAATATCATTGCTCGTAGACTCTAAACCCTCTGTATGGAGTGCAAATGGTTACTCTACTCTTACACATTGCCAATGCTGACGCGATTAAGGTTGACGTAGACGGCCTGCCAGACCCGACTCACGTCGCTTTGCTCTGCCGCAATCCGCGTGAACGCACCGATAAGGAAGTTAACTGGCTGGAAGAAGGCGTTACCCTCATCATGTTCCCTTGGTGGCGCATCAATTTTATTGAAATCCTCCCCGATCAGGACGCGCAGGTAGACTTCCCACTGCCGTTCCGCGAGGACTGAGGTATAGCTGGAAAAGGCGAAATATGACAACGCCAATGCCACGATCCGGTCAACGAGACGGCAAGCGAATTCTCGTCGTCGATGACGAACCTCGGATGATTAACTTCATCCGCATGAACCTTGAACTCGAAGGTCATCAAGTGATTGAATCGCACAACGGGCTAGAAGCGCTCGAATCGGTGCGAACCAAGCTGCCCGATCTGGTCTTGCTAGACGTGATGATGCCCGAACTCGACGGCTTCGAAACCCTGCGAATGCTGCGCGAGTTTTCAACGATTCCGGTGATTATGCTCACCGCGAAATCGGAGGAAAACGATAAAGTCTACGGTTTGGAACTGGGCGCAGATGACTATATCACCAAGCCGTTCGGCCCGCGTGAACTCACCAGTCGCATCAAGGCGGTCTTGCGCCGCGCCGATATACCGACGAGTTCACCGGAGCAATCTATCCTCAAGATTGATGACCGCTTGGCCGTCGATTTCAACCGCCGCGAGGTGATCGTCAACGGCGAACACGTCAAGCTGCGGCCTACCGAATATCGGTTGCTCTACCACCTCATCGAAAACGCAGGCTGGACAGTGCCGCACGATCAACTATTAGCGAAAGTTTGGGGCTACGAGTACCGCGACGAAGCGCATTATGTCCGGCTATACGTCAACTACCTGCGCGATAAGATTGAAGAAGACCCCTCGAATCCAAAATACATTCTAACGGAGCGCGGTGTCGGCTACCGCTTTGTAGACTTCCGACACAACGATCAGAAATAAAAATGCTTGCGACGACGCGCCGAGGTCTCTCGGCGCGCAAGCTACCACCAACCCGCGTCCGCAAGCCGCATCCTTGCAGCGCATTCGGTTTCCACATAAAATAGGTCGTAGCTGGCTGTGTGCCAGCATTGATAGTCCCGATAAGGGGGTTTTTCGTGGCGGTTTTCAAAATTGTGGTGACAGGCCCGTTTAACTCCGGCAAAACGGAGTTCATCAAAACGATCTCCGAAATCCCGGTGGTCTCTACCGAGAAGCGCATAACTACCGAAGACCGTGGAATTAAGGGCGAAACCACTGTCGCAATGGATTACGGGCGACTCACACTCGGCAACGACATCGTGCATCTGAATGGCACGCCCGGCCAAGCGCGCTTCGACTTTATGTGGGAAATCCTCGCCAAAGAGATGAACGCCTTTATTGTCCTTGTTGACAGCACCGACCCGCCATCCTTCCCCGATGCCGCCGAACTGGTAGACGTGTTCTCAAGTTACCATGACGTGCCGCACATTATCGCCGCCAACAAAACTGATATTCCCGGTTCAGCGAACCTTTCTCAAGTCATGCGGGGTGTGAATCCCGACGGCACCGTGACAGTCATGCCCTGCGTTGCAACCCAGAAATCCAGTGTGCGCCAAGTGCTTTTACAGGTCGTTGAACTGCTCAGGCAGTAGCGAAGCTTCCGTTAGTTAGCTACCGAATACTCACCTCAACACCTAGCAATTTGCTCTGATATTCGTCATACATAATTCTGACGTGACTTTGATATGCTCTGTCTATACTCATAACAGTTATGAGTTGTAGAGTATTCAGAGGCAAATATTATGAGTAAAACAGTCGGTATTGACCTCGGAACCACAAATTCCGTCGTAGCCGTACTTGAAGGTGGCGAACCCGTCGTCATCATCAACACAGAAGGCAATCGTATTACACCTTCGGTAGTTGGCTTTACCAAGAACAATGAGCGTTTGGTTGGCCAGACCGCCAAACGACAAGCAGTAATCAACCCTGAGAACACCGTGTTCTCGATTAAGCGTCTGATGGGCAAGGCGTTCAGCGACATGAAAGACGAAATCACGCGACTCCCTTACAAGGTCGTAGCTGGCCCCACTGGTGATGCTCAAGTCCAAATTCCTGCGAACAACAAGAACTATACACCGCAGGAAATCAGCTCCATGATCCTTGCCAAGTTGAAGAAAGATGCTGAAGACTATCTCGGTGAACCTGTTACCAAAGCAGTCATCACCGTTCCGGCATACTTCAACGATAGTCAGCGTCAGGCTACAAAAGACGCGGGCAAGATCGCTGGCTTAGATGTGCTGCGTATCATCAACGAACCAACGGCGGCATCGCTGGCTTACGGCCTCGACAAGAAAGAAACTGAAACCATTCTCGTGTTCGATCTCGGTGGTGGCACCTTCTACGTTTCCATCCTCGTTGTGGGCGATGGCGTGGGTGTAGTGAAGGCGAGCAGTGGCGATTGGCATCTTGGCGGCGATGACGGGGATCGG
>JACMMD010000711.1 GCA_014379235.1 Anaerolineae bacterium | reverse complement strand
GCAGCAGGCGGGTATTGCCCGTATGATAGGCGTACTGCCAATCCGTCCCACCTTCGGCGCTGAGATACAGCCGCGCTCCAGTGGCTTCGGCTAACTCTCGCGCTCCACTGGCGAAATCGGCGTGGATGTGCGTCTCAGCCACATGCGCGATACGGACACCTTCTTGCGAGGCCGCCTCAAGATACGGCGTGATGTCCCGCGCAGGGTCGATAATCAGCGCTTCGCCCGCGTCGGTATCGGCTACCATGTACGATGCCTGCGCCAGCGATTTGTCGAGAAAGTATTTCAGCAGCATTCGTTATCCTGTAGCTCAATTTATCTCTATTTTACTCTGCTCTGACGAATGCAGTTTGTGGTTCTTTTGTCGAGGCTCGAACATTATTTGCAATCGTACACTGAACCAGATCACCTATAAAAATGTTGTAGAAGTTACCACCAGCAGCCGGACGGATTGCAAAAACCTTTTTACTATTTGTTGCAGCCATATTCATTACACCTAGAATGAAGATGAACCCTGAATGGATTGGAGAGAGAATAATGATAACCCGATTACGAAAAACAGTTCCCGCACTGGCCGCTGCTCTGCTGATACTCAGCGCGGCGTTGGCACAAGCAGCGAGTAACGGCAGCATCAGCTTCGACGGTACAGGCGACAGCACTCCGCCGAACTGTGACGCGGTGAACCTGTTTTACGACTTTAGCTGGCTCGGCGACATTGACGATGGCGGCGGCACAGATCGCACGGCCATCATTATGGCCGACGCGGACGGCAATATCCTCGACAACGACTTTCTAGCGGCAGCGCTCGGCCCAATTGCGGGCAGCGACCAGACCACCTTCGCCGCAGTGGAGTCGATTGCAGCGCGTCCGGTGACAATCGCGCTGTTCGATATTGGCGACATCGGGCTGCTTGAGGAACATTCCGCCGCCGGGATTGCTTTCACCACCAGCGGCATCCTGCTCGATGAAGATGTGTTTGATCCCGGCACGTTCACCACCAACAACACCTGCGAACTGCTGCCGCTCAAAGAGCCGTTCTCGTTCGCAGACGGCGGTGCTGATTCTTCACCAAATGCCTTCTTCGAGCCGGGAGATGATCGCATTAATCGCCAAGCCTATGCCTACGCCGCGATTTACTGCGATGCTGATCTGCAAGGCGTGAATATCTACGGCATCAACAGCACAGGCGCGGGATCAATCAACAATGGGCGCGGCTTCAAGGCGATCTTCGTGCCCTACGCGGAACTGCCGGCCACGCCAAGCGCCGAAGATGGCAACCTGCTGATCGAGCAGTTCGAGAATATCAGCTTTTACCGGCTGACGAGCGGGGAATATCAGGTCAACGTCGGGCCAGACTTCGAAGGTAAGCAGTATGTATTGGTGTGGGATGGTTGCCCTCAGACCACTATTCAAGCGTACATCTTCTGGAACGGCGTGATGATGCCAACCGAAATCTTCCCGCGCAGTTAACGAAACACATCGTAGGGGCGACGCATGCGTCGCCCCGCTCACCATTTATTCCTCGATTGGAAAGCCGCGCTCTGCCCAGTCTTTTGTACCGCCAAGCAGGTTATACACTTCAGCATAGCCCGCCTTCGACAGAATCATCGAACTCACATCGCTGCGATTGCCCGTGCGACACACCATGACGATGGGCTTATCCGTCGGGATTTCATCGAGCCGCGATTGGATTTCGGGCAGTGGAATATTGATCGCGCCGGGAAGATGGCCGTCCTCGAATTCGTCGTCCATGCGTACATCGACCAGCATGTAATCCTCGCCGCTGTCGGCAAAACGCTGGCGATAATCGTCAATGCTGATTTCTTGATAATCTGGCATGAGCCTCTCTCGCTTATGTGAATAAATGATCGAACGCTAGTGTAATACGGACGCTGTTGGGCATCAATTTCCTACGATCAGACGACGATTACCCTACTGCCTCATCCAACGCAGCACCCATTCAGCGTTATCCTTAATAGTAACAATCATCGTAGGAAAGCGAGTTAGGAGATTTATCGGATGACTACATTCAAGCGATTTTCAGTCATATCCGTCGTGCTGCTTTTGGCACTGATGGGCATGATGTTAGCGGCGGTTAGCCCCGCGCTGGCCGCCACCGACGGCAACGTGCAGGTGCGCTGTAACCGCGTGACCTTTTCCGGCACAACCGATCAAGACTTGGTTTCGCTCAACGTGCAAAACGAAGCGGGTACGGTTCAGTATGGCGACACCGGTTACGTCGCGGTGAACGGCGATGGCTCGTTCAGCGTGTTCATCAATATTCCCAACCAACCACAAGGTACCGTGTTGAAGATCATCGCGGAAGCCTTCACGCCGCCGTTTGGGCCGGGGCAGTATGATCCGGTGCTGGTGGGGACGCAGGCTTGTTCGACGCCGATCAGCGATAACGGCCCCGAAGCCGGCCCGCCGTTCGAACCCGGTGATGACCGCATCAACCCGCAGCCGTATGCGCCGATTGCCATCTACTGCCTTGCTGAT
>JACMMD010000710.1 GCA_014379235.1 Anaerolineae bacterium | reverse complement strand
CCCTCACCCTAAATCCCTCTCCCATAAAGGGCGAGGGACTTCCAGAGGCTGCCTTTCCCCTTCGCCCCTTGTGGGAGAAGGGGCAGGGGATGAGGGGTTAGAAGCACGATAGTAAGTTTCTCAACACCCTCTCAGACCTGCCCCCTCAATCAAATCAGAACGGCTTGAACACCATCAGCCACAAAATCACGGCAGCGATTCCTAATCCGGGGATCGCTAAATGCATCGGGTTCGCTCGCTGAATCAACGTCATAATTTCCGCTTCATTGGCTGGTGGTTCGGCGGGGTATTCACTGCCGGGCCCCTCGCCGCCCGTGCGATACGGTAGGCCAATCGCCTTGCGAATCGGTGAGTAGAAACGTGTTCCATAGACGACCATCATGCCCCACATCACCACTAGCAGCACGATAGCCGCCCAAATCCACCCGCGTGAAAACCAACTGCCCATGATGCCAGCCGCGATTCCCGCAAGCACTAGCAGCGCAAGCGCGCCATATGCCACCGGCAGCATCACGTTCGACAGGTCAAGAATGGCTCGAATGCGATCAAGATTGTATTCGCGGCGCAGTTGAAAGGCCATCGCCATTGATGCACCATGCGCCATAAAAAACAACAGCGCACCGAGTATATGCAGAAAAACCACCCACTGATACATGCTTGCCGTTCTCCCGATGCAAAAAAATAGAGTGGAGTGCCAGTGCAGCGCACACTACCCTATACGTAAATCTCGCCAAAATGTTCAAAAACTAGTTGATGTCCCCGTTAACCTCGCCTTCAGGTTCGAGGAACGCCTGCCACGGCCCATGAATGCCGTTCTCAGTCACGCCATAGTAAGTTCGCATCTTGCCATCTTCACGCTGAACGAGGTCGTAGCGCGTTTCGCCGCCTTTTCGATAGCGTCGCCATAAGCCGATCTCGCCCATCCACTGCACTTTATCAAGGCGCACAGGGTTAGATTCTGCCTGTGTCAGCGCGTAATGCCACAAACGCCGCGCCGACGAGCGTGTGACGTTCTTAACAACGTTGCCGTTTCGCAGGTCGCGCAAGGTGTAATGCTTGGCCTTGCCCTTCTGCTCGACCTCGACAATCTCCACGCCTGCACGCGGCGGCCCAATTTCGTGCTGCCCGTCCGCCTCACCCGATGGACTATACGACCCGCCATTCGTTGCTGGCTCTAAAGTCAGTTCGGACGATGGCGCGGCAAGTGTAATCTCAGCGGGGGTTTGCGTTTGTACAGGTGTTGGGCGCTCGGATAAGCGTTCCTGCGACATATTGAGACCCTGCCGCACGAGGTTCACAATCTCGTCGCGCACGGCCAGAGTCGTCTCTGTGCCATCGCGCACGTAGATTTTGTTGCCATTGATCGCGTAGGGACGTTCAGCGCCGGACGGCACTTGAATGCGAATGATCGTCTTACCCTGCGATTCCTGCACGTCGATGTCCACATCAGGATTCGGTGTCATCGTCGTGCTGATTTCCTGCTGCAACAGGTCGATGGCTTCCTGCGGATTCTCGATGCCAGTAGGTTCTTTCTTCTTATCGGGGCTGATGCCGACGTAGATCGTGCCGCCATTGGTGTTGGCAAAAGCGCATACATCCGCAATCACGTTATACAGCCGTCCGCCATGCCCCGACATCGTTTCGTGAAACGATTGAATCAGGCTTGGCCCTTCGTCACGGGCCGCCTGAATGTAATCGACCTCAACGGCTTTGGCGGTATATGGCCGCGAACGTGAGAAATCACTGCCCAAGAACAGTTCGTGCAGCGCTTCAAAACTGCGCTCTGGCAGCAGCACTTCGGTCACGCGATCACCGACACCGAGATTGGCGCTGGTCTGCTTGCCCGTTTTATCAGGCAGCGCGTTCAAACGGTGAGCATCCGACCCCTGAACGATACGCATCTGGCGCGGGTATTCGGCCTTTGTGCCGTCGAAAAAGCGCTGCGTACTGCCGCGCACCCGCCGCCCCAAATCCGTCGCTTCGAGCGCGTGTAAATGGCGATCTTGAGTGAAGGCGATTTTCGTCTGCCCGCCAAAATCAAAGCCGCGCATCGCAACGCCGTGCGCGCTATTGACGTGCGCCGCGATACAAATGCCGCCGTTTTCGTCGATTACCTGATAAGCCGTCAGCACATCCGATGACGCGCCGACTTCCGAGTTGCCCTTGTCGAGCGCTTCCGGTGGTACGTGCAGCGTCAGCAGCAGGTGTTCGAGCTGGCGAATCGGCGTCTGCGGCGAGAATATGCCCAGAACATGAAAGCCAAATGTCGCCGTAAACTCGAACCCCGGCAGCACCAGAATTTTGTCCAGCAGCCGCCGATACTCGCTCAACCGCCGCAGTTCATCCGGCTCTGCCCGCCCCAAACGCTGCAAATAGGCGAGACCTTCAATTTCCTGCCACATGCCAGCATAGCCAGCGATGGTGTTATGGTCAGTGAAGGCGACGATGTCTAAACCACGCGACTCGGCCTTATGCAAAATATCAATGTAGGTTACATCGTGTTCTTGATAATCCGACGAGCCGGGAGTATGTAAATGTAAATCGACGCGGTACCAGTTGCCTTGTACCCGCGCCTTACGTTTCGCTGCCAAGCATTACCTCTTTATCCTGCCACAAGGCGGTTGAATAAGCCCGGTAGTTGGTCAGGTTCATATGGCTTAATCATAAACGTGGTCGCCCCGGCCTTCATCACCTCGTCCTCGACATCCAAACCGGATGCCATGACGACAGGCGTGTTGGCGAAATCCGCATGGGCGCGCAGCAAGATAAGCACTTCCACACCATCCATATCCGACAGGTGGTAATCCATCAGAAAAATATCGGGCTTGACCTTTTCGGCAATCGCCATGACATCCCCACCGCGCCCCGCTACCGATACTTCAAAATCGTCCAGTTCGAGCAGTGTTCGCAGCAGCATCACCGATGTCTGGTCGTCGTCTACAATCATTACTTTAGTCAATGCTTATTGCCCCTTCAATGAGCCGGCTGGCGCTCATCGCCTTCGGTTTTGAGCGCCGCCGGGAATTATCTCCATTGTTAGTGTAAACGCTCTTCGCCTTCGTGTCCATCGGCTTGAGCATTGACGTTCGCCTTTGGCTTGGACTTGACCCTCGCCTTTGGCTTGGGCTTTGCGACAATCTTGTCGTCCGCGCTGTCGACGCTGACCAGTGCAGCGCGCAGCGCATCGTCCACACGGTCAACCAGAATGAACTTCATTTCACCGCGAACGTCATCGGGCAGTTCATCGAGATCATTCTCGTTTTTCTTCGGCAGAATGATGGTGTCGATGCCTAAACGATGCGCGGCCAAGATTTTATCCTTGATGCCGCCAACGGGTAACACCTGTCCTTGCAGCGTGACTTCACCCGTCATGGCGATATTGCTGCGCGTTGGCCGTCCGGTCAGCAGAGAAGCCAGCGCCACCGTCATCGTCACGCCCGCCGAAGGCCCGTCTTTGGGCACAGCGCCCGCCGGAACGTGCATGTGAATGTCGCTCTTCTCGTAGAAGTCCGGCTCGACACCCAACTGCTTGGCCCGCGAACGCACCAGACTCAGGGCGATACGAGCGCTCTCTTGCATGACATCGCCAAGCTGTCCAGTAAATTGGAAGCCCTTGCTGCCATTCATACGGGTCGCTTCTACGAACAGCACGTCGCCGCCAACAGGTGTCCATGCCAGTCCAGTGGCCACGCCTGCCTGATCGGTGCGATCCTCGATCTCAGTATGATAGCCGTAGCGCGGCTTGCCCAACAGTTCACGGGCCGTCGCCGCGTCAACCGTCACCTTTTCGGTGATGCCTTCCGCGATCTTGGTGACGATCTTGCGCGCCACACGCCCGATCTCACGTTCGAGGGTACGAACGCCAGCCTCGCGGGTATAGTCACGCACGATCAACTGAACCGCATCACGGGTGAACTCGACCTCACTCAAGCGCAAACCGTTCTCACGAATCTGGCGCGGGACGAGATACTGCACCGCGATAGCCACCTTCTCCTGCTCGGTGTAGCCGCTGAGTTTGATGATCTCCATACGGTCACGCAGCGGATCAGGGATCGGCTCAAGTTCGTTGGCCGTCGTGATGAACAGCACTTCGCTCAAATCGAAGGGCACGTCCAGATAGTGATCGCGGAACTCGTTATTTTGTTCCGGGTCTAGCACTTCCAGCAGCGCCGATGATGGGTCGCCTCTGAAATCGCGTCCGAGCTTGTCGATCTCGTCCAGCATAATCACCGGATTATGCGTCTCTGCGCGGCGGATCGTCTGGATGATGCGTCCCGGCATCGCGCCGATGTAAGTACGCCGGAAGCCGCGAATCTCGGCCTCATCACGTACACCGCCCAAGCTCATGCGAATGAACTTGCGCCCCATCGCTCGCGCAATCGACGCGCCAAGTGAAGTCTTACCGACTCCGGGCGGCCCCACGAAGCACAGAATCGCGCCCTGACGTTCACGCCGGATGTAGTCGGTGCTTGGAGCATCGCCCTCACCCGTTTCGGCCATTTCCGCCGCACGTTCTGCGCGCAGTTTACGCACCGCAAGATATTCGAGAATGCGCTCTTTGATGTCTTTCAGACCGTAGTGGTCTTCATCCAGAACCATACGCCCATGCGCGATGTCGAGATTATCTTCGGTGCGCTGCGACCAAGGCAGGGTCGTCAGCCAATCGAGATACGTGCGGATAACGCCGTATTCCGCCGCCGCAATCGGCAGCTTCGACAGACGATCAAGCTCGCGCACGGCCTCTTTTTCGGCCTCTTCCGGCATCTTGGCTTCAGCGATCTTGCGCCGGAACTCTTCGATTTCGACGGTTTGCTCGTCGCCTTCACCGAGTTCGCGCTGGATGGCTTTCAACTGCTCACGCAGATAGTAATCGCGCTGAACCTTTTCCATCTCGGTCTGGGCTTCCGTCTGGATTTTGCGACCCAGTTCCAGCACTTCGAGTTCTTTGCTCAAGACCGACATCAAGTGACGCAGCTTGGCTTCGGTGCTTTCCAGTTCGAGCAGGATTTGGGCTTCGTTCAAGTCGATACGCACATACGTGCCGACGGCATACACCAGTTGCAGCGGATCATCGACGTTCAACGCTGTCGAGATCAACTCGCTCGGAATGCTCGGCACAAGCTCGGCCAAGCGTGTGAACAGGTCAACCACATTACGAACGAGCGCTTCGACTTCCAGCGAGTCTTCGATGATTTCGGGGATAGCATGAACCTTCGCCCGTAGATAAGGATCGAGGCTGAGATACTCGTCGATCTCGATGCGGGCGATACCCTGCACCAACAGCCGCACCGTGCCATCTGGCGCACGGAACAAACGATGAATCGATGCCAGCGTACCCACTTTATACACGTCTTCGGGGCCGGGCGTTTCCATATCAGGGTCTTTGGATGTAACCAACCCGATCAGCCGATTGCCGGAAACGATGTCGTCCACCAGCTTGATGCTGCGCGGCTGACCCACCGTTAGCGGAATGGCCGTCTGTGGATACACCACCAGCCCGCGCAGGGGCAAAATCGGCAGTTCATCAGGAATTTCGGGATATTCCTCTTCAACGTCATCCTGAGAGTCGACGACGGTTACATCATGTTCTTCGCCTGCCAGCGTTTCTTCGGCATAAGCCATCAGGTCTAGCAGGTCTTGGTCAGGATTATTACGTGGCATCTTCATTGTCCTATTCTTGAGGGCTTGAATTGTCAGCATCCCCCGGCGTAGTCGGTTTTTCTGAGCGCGGCAGGCTGATTTGCAGGAAGCCATCGTGATAAGCGGCGCTCACCGCTTCATGATTCACTCGCCAAGGCAGCGGCACTTCAATGCGGAACTCCCCATAGCCGATCTCCACCTGATGATAGGCGGGGTTTTCGAACATGGGCTGTTGGCGAACACCGCTGATGATGAGCTGCGTATCCAGCAGCGCGATATTGAACTCGCTGCCGCGCATCCCGCCGATTTCGATCTGCACCAGCAGCTTATCGTGCAATTCAATGACATCCGTCGGCGGCGAAAACGGACGGCTGTGCCAGACGCTGTACGTCTGAATTACCCATCGGCGCTCCACTCGGCTCGAATATTCGTCCGCCGAGGAACGATCTTTCTTCAACGACATGATGATCTCACTATTGATCGCAACGACATCGAGGAACGTCGTTGTAAAGCGCGGCTAGAACAGCTTCGTTAGCTGTTGCAGGAAGTTTACGAACCAACCCCATTTTATACAATACGAGTCCTTTGTGGTTTGGATTGGGCGCGATTTAGACTGTAAATAACGATTGATGAACGGTGTATTTCACCGTTGTAGCTTAGTGTAAGGTCTACGAGTAAAAACAACGTTAGAGGGTTAGGTCGAATATTGGGTTCTCATGTTTTCACAGGGGCTACCCTGCTGTACAATCCACAGTAGAGATGTGTCGATTTTGTTACATGGCGCAGCCTATTGAGGTTTACTGCCAAAACACGCCATAATAACGTTGAAGCAAGGAGTCATTTGCGATGGTTCTGACGCAAATCTTAAAACATATCGATCTCTGCCGGGGGCTGAACGATGAACAGCTCCAACGCTTGGCAGACATCAGCGAAAAAGAAGACTTTCATGAAGACGCCGTGATTTTCAATCAAGGTGCGGTTGGCGATAAAATGTATATTATCGCCGAAGGTCAGGTGGAAATCCGTGTACGCGACGGGCAAGGTGGCGCGCATACTGCTCTCTATCTTGGCGAAGGTCAGATATTTGGTGAGATGGCGCTGCTGGATACGGGCACACGCTCGGCGACGGTAGTCGCAGTGCAAGAGGGTACGACGGTCTACAGCATCCCCGGCGACTCGTTCACCAATCTCTGCCGTGCGGATACGGCCATCGGCT
>JACMMD010000709.1 GCA_014379235.1 Anaerolineae bacterium | reverse complement strand
GCCCGCCTGCTGCGCCGTAAACGCGCAGTCGCGAGCCCTTAGCTCAATCGGTAGAGCAACTGACTTTTAATCAGTAGGTCGCGGGTTCGAATCCCGCAGGGCTCACCACACTCGGTGCATCGGCAGCTTCCTTGATGTTCTGGTCGTCCTTGGTCAGCGCGCATGCGCTGAGAAATTCCCATGAACTGAACTTGACTCGGATTTATCGAATCGCGATCATCTCTCAATGGTGTCGGGAGTGTTTATGCGACAGCTTTTTGGCGTTATCGCTCTCTTTTACGCGGGCCAGGCGAATGCCACGACGTATCGAGCGACCCTTGTCGGTACGTTGATCAATGAAACCACTGTCCGTGAGGCAAGCGCGTACTACGTTGGTAGCACTATCAAACTCACGACGACTTTTAGCGACAGATACGCGGCTGAGACACCATTTGGTTATAATATCGCCGGGTTTTATTCATATGACCTAACCCCAGTGGATTTTGTCATAACGAGTGATGGCGGAAACTGGGGCACACGTGACGACAAGAGTGACGGTGAAGACATTGTATATCGTTATGAATATTCGGTTGATAAGTCTGATGGGACGGGCGACGAGTTTCAGTATGAACTAGGCAGTCCAGCAATTGCCTTTGCCAACGGAAAGGTCATAGGCATCGAGACAAGATTCGTTCCGTTCGGCAATGTTCCAAGTTTGTATAGTGGTACCGTGGCGAGGGGATATAAAACCTGTTATAATATTTATACAGACGCCGAAATTATCTGCAGGTCTACTTGGCAGCCATCAGTCTTTTCGGACCAGTTTTATCTATTGAGCGAGGCGCTATATTTCAACACTTATTCGGGTTCTGATTTCGTGGGCATCTGGGATTTTGCAGGCTCCTCAGTAGTCGCTCTTCCAGAGCCTGCTTCGTGGGCTTTGATGGTTGCTGGTTTTGGTTTCACGGGCACTTCGCTCCGCCGCCGCTCGTCTGCGCGGATTGCTGCTAAAGCTTAATCGTAACCGGCTTTAGATTAATTGGTCGCGGGTTTGCATCCCGCGCTCCGGACGCCGGCGCTACTGGGGTCGTGGCGGTTGCCGCATTTGCGCTAGTGGCTTTGGCGCGGGGCCCTTGATGCCGTGCACCAGCGACACCAGCACGAACGAGATGATCATCAGCAGCAGCCACGCCCCGAGCTTCGAGATCGGCACCATCGTCCAGCCGTCGCGCTGACCCGGATACAGCCAGGCGTTGCTGTAGGTTGCAATATTCTCGGCGAACCAGATGAACAGGGCGACGAGGACGAAGCCGAGCAGGATCGGCATGCGCCGCTCCGCCCTGAACGGCGTGAACACGAACCACGTCCGGCGGAATATCCAGATCGTCGCCGCGAACAGCAGCCAGCGCATGTCCGGCACATAATGATGCGAGAAGAAGTTCACATAGATCGCTGCCGCCAGCACCGGCGGCTGCCACAGCGGCGGATAGTTCACCGGCTCGATCTCGAAGATCCGCCAGATGCGCGCGATGTAGCTGCCGACCGCGGCGTACATGAAGCCCGAGAACAGCGGCACG
>JACMMD010000708.1 GCA_014379235.1 Anaerolineae bacterium | reverse complement strand
TGACTTCGGTAGGCCCTTCGCCGTAGATTTGCCAAGGACGACTGTTATAAATGGCTTCACCGTTGACTGCTAGCCAGCGACCAATCGCACGCAGGATTTCAACATCCGGTTCGGGGATTGTGCCATCGGGCTTGGGGCCGACGTTCAGCAGCATCGCGCCGTTCTTACTGACCACATCGACAATATCGCCAATGACATCGCTGGCATTCTTGTAGTCTTGACTGTGAATATACCCCCACGACGTTTTAGCGACGGCGGTGTCGTTCTGCCAGAAGGCGGGTCGGATGCCCTTTAACTGACCACGTTCGATGTCGTATATAGCAGTGCCTTCAGGGAAGGCTTGGTGCTTGTGATTGATGGCCACACCCAACCCCCATTCAGCAGCGCGGTTATAGTAATGCGCCGCAAAACGCTGTAAGTATGGTTGAAAGATGACCTGCTCGATCCACCAATCGAACCACAAAAGTTGCGGCTGATATTTGTCGACTAGTTCAATGGTGCGCGCCAACCAATCCTCAAGGAATTTTGCATCGGGGCGCGGTTTCCAGTCGAGTGAGCGCCAGTCGGCGTGGTCAAATGACGGCGGCGAAGCAGTTACGGCGGGGCCATATAGATCGTCATAAGCGGGGTCTTGCACGTCCGACTCGAATTTGCGCCCGCCATCGTAGAACCACCAATGCTCGGCGCGATGGCTGGACGCGCCAAAAACCAGTCCGTGTTTGCGCGTAGACGCCGCCAATTCACCGATGATGTCGCGTCTGGGGCCTAACTTCGCCGCTGTCCAATCCGAGAGTGCGGAGTCGTACATCGCAAAACCGTCATGATGTTCCGCGACAGGTACGACGAAGCGCGCCCCTGCCTCTTTGAACAACTGCACCCACTGGTCGGCATCGAAGTTTTCGCCCGTGAACTGCGGGATGAAGTCTTTATAGCCGAACTGCGACTGCGGCCCATACGTTTTGACGTGATGTTCGAACTCAGGGCTGCCTTCGCGGTACATGTTACGCGCATACCATTCATTGCCAAAGGCCGGCACGGAATAAATACCCCAGTGGATGAAGATGCCGAACTTGCCATCTTGATACCAATCGGGCACTTGATATTGTTTGAGCGACTCCCACGTTGCCTCGAAGGGGCCTTGTGGTGCTGCGTTTTGCGGCATTCTCTTTTGTCCTTTGTGGATGATTAGTCTAAAAGCTGCGGCGCTGGTGAAATTTTGAGTGTATGCGCCGGAGAATTATTCAATGTTGGCAGGCTGACGGTCAGGTTGTCGTCCTGCTGCGTCCATTCGAGCGCAGTATCAGCGCCAAGCAGCGTGATAACTGCGGCCTCGCTGGCGCGTAACTTGTGCAGCGTCACCTGTTGGGAACGCGGCGTATCGAGCAGGATCGAGTAAAGCGCACCATCTTTCTGTGTGTAACGTACCGGGATATTGTCGTTGGTCTTGCCTTCCGCAGTGAGCCATGGCCGTGTGCCAAAGATCGCATCGCCGTTGACATCGAGCCATTTGCCCAAGCCAAGCAAGCGCTGTCGCTGCAATTCGGGGATCGTGCCATCAGCCATCGGCCCGACATCCAGCAAGAGGTTGCCGTTCTTGCTGACAATATCGGCAAAACTGCGTACCAGTTCTTCAACCGAGAGGTAATCTTGCGGCCCTTCATTCTGGTTGTAGCCGAACGAGTGTCCAATGCCGCGTGTCGCTTCCCACTTTTTCTCAACGATCTGGTCATACGAGGCGTATTCCGGGGTGGTGAAGTCGCAGTGTGGCACGGGCGGCGGCACGATCTTTTCGTCTGTGCCACGCTGTCTGTCCGGCTTACGCTGACGCCAGCGATCATTGACAACGCCATCGGTGATCGTGTTGTAGTAGTCCGCGAATAGTTGGGGAACGTCAGCGGCAGCCGGATAGCCGATGTCGTTCCACAGGATTGACGGCTCATAGCGCACGATGAGTTCGCGCCAGTGCGCGTCGGCATATTGGACAAAATCCGCGGTCTGGACGATGTTTTCCGGCAAATCTACAATGTCGCGTATGGGGGTTTCGTTGAACGACCAGTCCAACCCACCGGAATAGTACAGTCCCATGTGCATATTGCGCTTGCGAACCGCTTCCGTCAGTTCCCCGACTAGATCACGCTCGGCAGCGTAGCGGCCCCGCTTATATGGCTTGGCCAACGCGCTCGGCCACAGCAGAAAACCATCGTGATGTTTAGTTGTCAGCACTACATAACGCGCCCCGACTTTCTGGAACAGGTCTGCCCATTCATCGGGTTTCCACTGCTGCACCGCCTGATTGAAAATCGGCGCAAAATCATCATAGGAGAAATCCTCGCCATAAGTGGCGATATGATGGCGACGGGTAGGCGTATCATCAATCCGCAGTGTGTTTAGATACCATTCGGCATAGGCATTATTGGCGAACCACGCTTCCCAACCCTCAGCCGCTACCTGTTTATCAATGTCGCCGCTAGTCGGGGCCCATGCAGGTACGGAATATAGGCCCCAGTGAACGAAGATGCCTAATTTAGCATCGTGAAACCACTGCGGAACTCGGTGCTCCTTAACGGACTCAAAAGTCGCTTTGTAGATCATGAAAATGTCTCAATCCTAATTTTTCGATCCAGTCATCACGATGCCCTTGACCAGATAACGCTGCGAGAAGAAAAAGACTACAATCACGGGAATGACAGTCAGTACCGATATCGCCATCATGTAACTTAAAGAAACACTGGCGTATGTCCCTCTAAAGCGGTTGACGGCGATGGATAGGGTATGCAAGTCTGAATCGCGCAGGTACACCAGCGGCGTCAGGAAGTTATTCCAGTTGCCGATAAAGCCCAATACCGCAACCGTCGCCAGCGCAGGTTTCGCCAGCGGGATAAAGATATGCCAGATGATGCCCCATGTAGACGCTCCATCAAGGCGGGCCGCTTCTTCCAACTCTCTGGGAATGGTCATAAAAAACTGTCGCAGTAAGAAGATAAAGAACGGCCAGCCAAACCATGCCGGCACCATCAGCGGCGCAAAGCCATTGCTCCAACCGATTGAGCTAAAGAGAATATACTGCGGAATGAGCGTCACCCACAGCGGCAGCATCATTGTGCCGAGCATGAGCAGGAACAGCACATTCTTGAACGGGCCGCGCAAACGAGCGAAACCATAGGCAGCCAACGTACAGGAGATCAGATTGCCGAGCACATTGCCGATGGTGATAAAAAGGGTATTCCCCAGATACCTGCCGAACGGCATCAAATCAAGCGCCTCTGTGTAATTTTGCCAGTAGAGCGGATCAGGTATCCACTTGGGCGGCATGATGAAAAGCTGGTTGGCTGGCTTGAGCGACCCTGAAAGCATCCACAGAAACGGCAGGACAAACGCGATTGCGCCGATTGCGGCCAGCACATATACTAGAGAAACATGGCTCACGCGGCGCAAAAGTTTTCGCCATCTGCGGCTGCTGGTATCACCTTGATAACGCTCGGAAATTGCAGGAAGTTGTTCACCCCGGGATTCGAGTGCGGTACTCATCTGTTTAATTTCCTTTATTCGTCTGCAACTTCGTAATGCACCATGCGTTTGCTGATCCTGAACATCAGCCACGTCATCGCCATGATGACCACGCACAATATCCACGCTTGTGCTGAGGCGTAGCCCATCCTGCTGTTCACAAATGCGTTTTGATAGAGATCGAAGACTAGCACACGCATCGCGGTACCCGGCCCACCCGTGTTATTGCTGAGAACCACGACATTCTCAAATATTTGGAAGGAGCCGATGATGGAAATCACCGTGACGTACAGCAAAATGGGCGAGAGCATCGGCAGAGTAACGTGCCTAAACTCATCCCAAGGGTTAGCGCCGTCAATCTTGGCCGCGTCGTAAAGATGCTGCGGGATGCCCTGAAGCCCGGCCAGCAGAATCTTCATATTCGGGCCAATACCCCACAGGCTGACGATGATTAAACCGGGCATCGCCCACTGG
>JACMMD010000707.1 GCA_014379235.1 Anaerolineae bacterium | reverse complement strand
GATGCCGGAGTCGATGATGCGAGCATTCACCAACTGACGCACGATAACCCGTTCCGCGCCTTTGCTCGATAGCTATGAGCCGTCAGCGCGCCGAGTACGGCGTTACAGCCGTCAGCTTTCAGCCCTTTGTGGCGATTTCGCTCACTAAGGCAGCTCTAAGACCTGCCCCTACAAGACAATCTCTGTCATCCCTTCCCTCTATACTCCGTACTCTGTACTCTGTACTTGAATCCTCGAACCTCGAACCTCGAACCTCGAACCTTCCCCACTCAGCACTCAGCACTCAGCACTCAGCACTGCTCTCCGTGATTATCCCCAACTGGAACGGCAAACCCTTTTTGACACCGTGCCTCGATGCGCTGGCATTTCAAACGCATACTGCACTCGAAGTCATCGTCGTAGACAACGCTTCGAGCGATGGTTCGCAAGCACTGATTAAAGCCCATTATCCGTGGGTTAAGTTGATCGAACTGCCCAAGAACGAAGGTTTCACGGGCGCATGTAACGCTGGCATTCGCGCCGCGACGGGCGCATATATCGCCCTGCTCAACAACGACACCGAAGCCGAAAAAGGCTGGGCCGCTGCCGTTGTCGCTGCCTTCGAGCGTCACCCCGAAGCCGGAATCGTCGCCAGCAAAATGCTGTTGTATGACCGCCGCGACCATCTACACACGGCGGGCGACACCTTCACCACCGATGGCCGCGCAGGAAATCGCGGTGTGTGGCAGCTTGACGAAGGCCAGTTCGACAGCGAAGAATACGTGTTCAGCGCGTGCGGCGGTTCGTCGGCTTATCGCCGCGTCACGCTCGATCAAGTCGGGCTGCTGGACGACGATTTCTTCTTCTCGCTAGAAGATATGGACATCGCATGGCGGGCACAGTTAGCAGGTTGGCGCTGTCTTTACACACCCGCCGCAATCGTGTACCATCATTTGTCAGCCACAGGGGGAGGCGTCACCGCCAGCTACTATGATGGCCGCAACCTGATATTCATTTTGGTGAAAAATTTTCCGGCTGCCCTCTGGCGTAAATACGGCGGTTCAGTGGTGCGGGCGCAGTTCCGACTGGCGTTAGAAGCGCTGCGGGCATGGCGCGGCGCGGCAGCACGAGCGCGATTGCGCGGTATGGCTGTGGGGCTGCTGAAAGCGCCGTTCATGCTGCGAAAACGCCAGACCATACAACAAGCGAGAACGGTTTCGATAGACTATTTAGAGACGGTGCTTTCGCCGCCGCAGGATGCAGCATAAGCCTGTATGAAAGCAGTCTTTTTTACGACACGATGCAATGGCGGCACAACACGGAGCGAACGGTTTGAATTCTCAGCCTCAGCCCTTTTTAACCATCGTCATCCCGGCACACAATGAGGAGCATCGCCTACCCCCTTGCCTAGAGCGAATCGACGCTTTCCTCAAAACGCAGTCCTACAGCGCCGAAGTCATCGTTGTCGAGAATGGCAGCAGTGATCGCACGATTGAAGTCGCGCAGAGCTATGTGGAACGGCTACCTTATCTTCGCTTGATGCAGGTGGAGACACGCGGCAAGGGTTTGGCGGTCAAGGCGGGCATGTTAGCGGCGAATGGGCAGTTCCGCTTTATTTGCGACGTCGACCTCTCTATGCCGATTGAGGAAGTCAACCGTTTCTTGCCCCCCGAAGTGACGGGTTATGATGTGATTATCGCCAGCCGCGAAGGTGAAGGCGCGATGCGCGTCGGTGAGCCAGAGCGGCGGCATATCATGGGGCGCATCGCCAATTTGTTTATCAAATTGACGGCGGTACGCGGCTTCGAGGATACGCAGTGCGGCTTTAAGATGTTCACGCAGGCGGCGGCTGAAGACCTGTTCAGTGTGCAGCGTATGAACGGCATCACCTTCGACGTGGAGTTGATCTTCATCGCCCAGAAACGCGGCTACAAAATTCGTGAAGTGCCGATCACATGGTATTACGACGCGGACAGCCGGATGCGTCTCGTTGGCGACTCGCTGACTCTGCTCTTTGAAATATGGGACATCCGCCAGAATTGGCGCAAAGGGTTGTATGCCAAAAGGACGCAAAACTAAAACCGCCAGCTTGATGCACGAGCGCCAGTATTACGCGCAGGGCATTCGGCACATCGTCGGCATGGATGAAGTCGGGCGCGGCACATGGGCCGGGCCGGTGACTGTCGGCGCGGTTAGTTTACCAATAGCCGATGCTAAGTTAAGCACGATTCTGCGCGGTGTCCGCGATAGCAAGGTGATGACTCCCAAGCAGCGAACGCTGCTATCCGAGCGCATCAAAGAAACCGCCATCGCGTGGGGCATCGGCAGCGCCACCAGCGGCGACGTTGACGAGCTTGGCATCGTCCCGGCGACCAAGTTGGCCATGCAGCGCGCGCTGCAAGACCTCGCCAAACGCACCCCCAAATTCGTGCCGGACTGCCTATTTCTCGATTCGCTGCTGTGGCCAGAGATGAAGAAGATTCCGCAGGTGAGCATCGTTGATGGTGACGCCCGTTCGCTGTCCATCGCCGCCGCAAGTGTGATCGCCAAAGTGTGGCGCGATAACCTCATGGTCGAACTCGCCAAAGAATTCCCAAACTATGATTTCGAGCAGCACAAAGGCTATGGCACAGCCAAGCATCAAGCCGCGCTCAAAGCCTATGGCCCATCTCCGCTGCACCGCATGAGCTTCGCGCCCGTGCGCTCATTGAACGAATAAGTCCACTCACCGCCCGCGTCCACTTTTGCACACTCTTTTTTCTTACGATGTTCCGCGTGATTTACACATCATCTCTTATACAGTTTACCGTAATATGCCTTAATAAAAAACTAGCTCTCATGCTCTAAATTTTCAACGTCGAATGACCCACGTTTGAGAAACTTGTCACTAACTTCTCATCAAACAGCCGCAAATTGCACCTTACAATATAACAAGTATTAACGTGTTAGCATATGGGAAAGGTCGTCAGGCAGCTTATGGCCATCGATATTGCATGGGATAACGAAGCGCAAACGGTAATTCGCGTTGATTTTGTGAGCAAATGGGATTGGAACGATTACCACGAGATGGTGAAATTCGCCGCCCAAATGATGAACGAAGTTGGACATACCGTCGATCTTATTTATAATTTGCAGCAGAGTGCCCCGATTTCGGCTGGTGCAATCACCCATGCGGCTACAACGATGCGCCTGCTCGATGGTCGTATGGGGCTGATGATGGTCGTTTCGAATGCGGGTTACATCAAGGCGCTGTTATCGACGTTTCAGCTTGTTTACAAAAACTGGAGTGATCGTGTTATTGGCGCTGCATCAGTGGAAGACGCACGGACATATATCACACGGAACGCAGGCAAAGGCGGTTAATCCTTCGTCCTGTTTCCACCGTTGAGCGCTGCCAAGATGCAGCTTGCTCTCGTTCATGACTGGCTGAACCAACGCGGCGGCGCAGAAGATGTGCTTGAAGCGTTGGTTTCGCTCTACCCTTCGCATCCCATTTACACCAGCATCTACGCGCCCGACCTGATGCCCAAGTCGTATCGTCAGTGGGACATACGAACGCTGTGGCTTAATCGACTGCCGGCCATTCACCGCCATCACCAACCGTTTTTGCCGTTGTATCCGGCGGCGTGGGGCGGCCTCGATCTCTCGCAATACGATGTGGTGTTAAGCAATAAGAGCGGCTTTTGTCACGGCTTCCAACACGGCGCTGAAACACTGCACATCTGCTACTGTCTCGCACCGACGCGCTACGTGTGGGGATTAGAAGCCTACATGGCCCGCGAAGGCTTCGCCAAACCTGTTGAACTGGCGCTGCGTCCACTCGTTGCCATGCTCAAAAAGTGGGACTATGATGCGGGTCAGCGTGTTCACCACTTCATCGCCATTTCCACCGAGATTCAGCAGCGCATCAAAACCTACTATAACCGCGCTTCGTGCGTGATCTATCCGCCTGTCGATACCTCACGCTTTCAGCCTGCGCCCGCGTCTGAGGTCGAAGATTATTTCCTCGTCGTCTCGCGGCTGATCCCTTACAAACGCATCGACCTCGCCGTGCAGGCCGCGACCTATTTGAATTTGCCGTTGAAAGTCGGCGGCAAGGGCCGCGACTTTGACAAGCTGCGCGCTATAGCCGGCCCCACTGTCGAATTTCTCGGCTATGTGCCGGACGAAACACTGCCCGGTTTGATGGCACGTTGTAAAGCTTTCCTATTCCCCGGCCTTGAGGATTTCGGCATCACGCCTGTGCAGGCTCAAGCGGCGGGCCGTCCGGTGATCGCTTATGGCGGCGGCGGCGCGCTCGATACCGTCATTCCCGGCGTCACAGGCGAACTGTTCAGCGACATGAACGTCGAAAGCCTTGCGACAGCGATGGCCACTTTCGATGCCAGCGCTTACGCTGTCTCAGCGCTGCGCGACCACGCGCTCAAGTTCGACACGCAGGTCTTCAACCGCCAGATCACCAGCTATGTTGAGCAAGCGTGGGACGCTTTCCGCCACAAGCGGCGCTTTATGTGGGAAGCAGTCTAGCCAGCGCGCTAACCCGCCGCTTCTGCGTCTTCCAATTCCAACAGCCCAAGCTGAATACTGAACGCCAGATTGTCCCACTCGACGTATTCCTCGATGATGCGCCCCTGAGCGTTGAAGCGGTGGAACGTATGCAGCGCGATTTCGACGGGTTCGCCCGTTGGCGGGATGCCGTAGTAATCGCCGCGATTGAACACCCCGCGTAAGGTGATGCGGCTCGAAACCCAGTCGTTTTCCGCCACCAGAAGGTCAACCGTCGCGTTGAAGTTTGAGAACGCCTGTTGATACTCGCTGATGAGTCCGTAGAGTTCCTCGCGGTTGCGAACGCCTGTCGGGTTGCTCGATGGGAGTTGTCCCTCGTAGTTCACGTCGTATAAGGTGTTGACGACACTTGCATTGCCTCGATTGTAGGCTTCCTGCGCGAATAACAGGATAGCCGCTTTGTTATCCGCCGGAGTGCCATCGACATCGGGCGCGGCAAAAAGTGGTTGTAAAACCGACATCGCCGGAAACAGTAGCATCATAACCAATGTCATCCCTAGATGAATCCGTTGCATGAGCGCGACTCCTCTTAATAGCCTGATTCACAACAATCAATATATTATATACGAATAATATTCTCGACAGCAAACAGCATTTGTGTAGGGGCGACGCATACGTCGCCCCTACGCTGCATCTCGTCAACCTGTCCGAGTGGCGTTTTACGTTTATAATTACGCGCAGTTCATCGTCAACGAGTTTGAGGGACGTTATGGAGTTGATGTTGATTTTGGGCGTACTACGTCGGCGCTGGTGGCTGGCCTTGATCCCGGTAGTGGTCGCGTCCATACTGGTCGTGCCGGGCTTTCTCAACCGCGGCCCGGCGCTATCCGGCGGCTTCACAACGGTCATTCGCTACAGCGCTTCGCACCCGCTCACCAGCCCTACCGAACCGAACAATGGCTATCAAGACATCTGGCAGGCATCCGAGTGGATGGTCGATACGCTGGCAGAGTGGACGCTCTCGAACACCTTCAAGCAGGAAATCGCACAGGCCGCCGCCGAGCGCGGGCTGACCATTGAAGCCGGCGCTCTGGGCGTCGCCGCTGATAACGAGAACGCTGTCGGGCAGTTGTTCATCAATTGGCCCGATGCCGATCAGCTTGCGACCATCGCACAGGTCGCCATCGACGTTTTGCAAACGCGCAGCAGCGTCTATTTACCGCAGCTTGCCGATCAGCCTGCTGCCGTGCGCGTATTGGGTACGCCGCAGATCGCACCTGCTCCGCCGCCGCTGGTTGACCGTTTCGGGCCGTTCTTGCGGATTGGCTTAGGCTTGCTGGCCGGTATCGGGCTAGCGTTTCTAGCGGAATATCTCGACCCGACGCTGCGCCGACGCGAACAGGTCGAGGCGCTTGGGCTGCCAATCATCGCCAGCATCCCGCGCCACTAGAGGATTCAATGCCCATCGAGCGCCAGAGCGTCATCATCGTGCTGGAAGATGCTGCCGGACGTGTGGCGCTGCAACTGCGCGACGACAAGCCCAACATCACCGACCCCAACCAGTGGGGATTGTTCGGCGGTTGGATGGAGTTAACCGAACAGCCAGCAGCAGCCGGCATCCGCGAAATTCATGAGGAACTTGGCATCACCATCGACGGGGCGCGGCTGGAATACATCGGCATACAGGTCATGCATCCGAACTCGCAAACCTTCGTTTATCGCTTCCGCGTGAACGGCGAACTCGACAACGCCGTCTTGAGTGAGGGGCAAACGTGGCGTTTTGTAGCGGCGGATGAAATCGCGCTGCTCGCTCCACCGATGGCGCGGCGACATTTGGATGTCCTCGAATGGTACTGGGAACAAATATGATGATTTTGTGCTCATTGAAACCCCTCCCCTTCGCCCCTCCCCGCAAGCAGGGAGGGGTTTATAGTTTCCATCTGCGCCTGTGCATCCCTGCGACTCTGCGTTATGTTTTTCTCTTGTTGCTGCTGGTTTATCCGCTGAATGCACAGCAGAATTTCACGCGGCAAGGACTAGCCATCCCCTACGCATGGGGCGCAGGCGATCTCGCGCTGGCTTATCCCGCCGCGTGGGAAGCGCCCGTACCTGCCGAAGACGAACAGCGCGTGGTACTTCGCATGGCACAGACGCAGGTGAACGACCCGCAAACGCGCTCTCCCGGTATCCCGTTCATCACACTGACCATCGTCGCTACGGATAACCCCGACGCTGATTTGTCTCCCTTTCTCGACGCGACCCTTGACGGCATTGGCATCGTCCCTGACGAACGCGATACAGTAGTCGTCGCGGGTTCTGGCGCAATCGAAGCCAGCGGCAGCAGCGCCGACAGCAGCTTGTTCGGCATCGGACGAGCGGCGCATTTGCCCAACAACCGCGCCATTATCATCTCAGGGAGAGCGCTGACAGCGACTCAAGACCCGTTCTTGCTGACCTTCGACGCGGTGAGCAACAGCATCGTACTCGGCGCAAGCTCAACACCGCCAACACCGACGTTCGGCGTGTTGTGGTACACATCGCCGCTTCAAACGCCGCATCATGGAGCATTGTCCAATCTCGGCCCGCTCACGGCGGCGGGCAATCACCTGTACGCGATTGACACCGCTGCTCCCGGTATCGCGCAAATCGACACCCGCAGCGGCATCGTCGCGGCCATGTTCAGCGACCCGCGCCTGACCGCGCCATCGGACATCTCCGCAGCGCCCGATGGGACCCTGTATGTAGCCGATACCGTGTGTCGCTGTGTATTGACGCTGAACAGCGAAGGCGAATTAGGCGAAGCCACCGACCCCGCCGCCTTTGGCGAAGGTTCGCCGCGCAGCGTAGCTATCACCCGCGATGGTACGCTCTACGCCACCGATCAAACCAGCGCGGGACTCACCGTGCGCGCCTTTCCCCGAAGCGGCGCGGAACGCTCCATTCCACTCGAACTCGATCAAGTGACACAGCCGCTTTTGTCCGCCGATCAAAGCGGACGCCTGCTCGAACTGACGCCTGATGGCCGCCTGTACGCTTTAGATACGCAATCGAACACATTCCAGCGGCTGTTCCGGCTGCAAGACGCGCCCAACGAAATCAGCGATTTCACCGTCGATGCAGGTAACAATTTACTGCTGGCGACAGACAATCGCGGCATTG
>JACMMD010000706.1 GCA_014379235.1 Anaerolineae bacterium | reverse complement strand
TTTCGAGACCATCACTCCCCCTATTCTCTATGCGCTCCTTTATAACACAATTTTCAGTGATCGGCATCCAAGTTTTGATTGAAATCGCTTGATGTCCGATAATATGGATTATCAGCCATTAGGTTCGCCGTTTTATGCGAGACAGCTTCCATCGCAGACCCCTGTAACACCCCTTTCGCATGTCCGATAAGGTAAAACATTCCGTGTTCGCGCCACTACATGATACATTTACCGCCTCTTGAAATGGCGTTCGCTTTATGCAAAGATGTGTCTGCCCCTCTTAATGAGCCAACACCCACATCTGGCTTCCATCATATATAGGGGACTTCTATGAGCACCTTTGCAGTTACTATTGAACGTATCGCGGATGTTTGGGCACACACGAATGCTGATCGGTTGGAGATGGCGAAAGTCGCCTCCATGTCGTATCAATTCGTGATTGGGAAAGGATCGTTTCAAGTCAGTGATCTCGTCGTCTACTTTCCGATTGACAGCTTGCTGCCAGAAAGCACCATCAACCTGTTAGGGCTTGAAGGTAAGTTAGCGGGCAAGGAGAAAAACCGCGTCAAGACGGTGCGACTGCGCGGCGAAATCAGTCAGGGCGTGGTTGCCGAACCCGCTTTGCTACTGCCCGATTGGAACGGCGGGAATTACAGCGAAGGGCAGGATGTTACCGAACTGCTTGGCGTTACCAAATACGAAGCGCCGCCCGTTGCAAGTCAAGCCGGAAACCTTGTGTCGCTGCCGCCTTTAGTCAGCGTCTATGACATTGAAGGCGCGGAACGCTTTGTCGCGCTGGTCGAAAGCCTGCTGGATGAACCCGTGTTCATCACCGAAAAACTCGAAGGCAGTCACTTTTCCGCGACGATCTATCGAGATGGAGACATCGCGGTTTGCCAGCGCCGTTACAAGATCGAGCCAATTGAAAGCGCCGAACACGATTGGCACAAAGCAGCGCGCCTTTCCGGCTTGCGGGATAAACTGCCCGCGCTCAAGGCCGAGATCGAGAATCAGCGCGGCGAAAGCGTTGAGGTTGTCACCGTGCGCGGTGAGATGATCGGCTCAAGCATTCAGGGGAATTACTACCGCTTGCCCGCGCAGCAGGTCAAAGCCTTCGAGATCGAGGTGAACGGCCAGCCGGTATCCACGCCAGAATTTCTCGCGCTGGCGCAGCAGTTTGAAATTGAAACTGTGCCTGTGCTTGCTGCCGATGTGACGCTGCGGGAGTGGCTAGGGGAACGCAGCCTCGCGGATGCTTCGAATGGCATGTCGGAGATTAACCCTACCCAAGCACGCGAGGGAATCGTGATTCGCCCTCGCCAAGAACGACGCGAAGACTTGATTGGGCGCGTGATTATCAAACAGCGTTCGCCCACCTACCTCGCCAACAGCGACTTCTAAAAGCCTCTTTTCACATTTCGGTAGGGGCATGAGAAAACTTCGTTTGCTTCGCCATGCCCCTATCCTGCTAACCGCTAACGGCTAAAGGCTAACCGCTTGATCTAATTCGGCAGCAGGATGATCTTGGCGTCCTGACGGCTCTCCAAACGATGAAACGCGCCTAACGCATCATCTAGCTTGACACGAGCGCTGACCATTGGCCGCATGTCCAGCTTGCCCGACGCCATCATGCGAATCACGTTCTGGAATGTGCCGTGCCCCGCGTGACCGAGCGACCCCGCTAACTGAACGCCGCGTGTCTGATAATGCACCAGCGAAAGCGGCGTCGGGTTCGTCGCCAAGCCGATCACTGTGACCGTCGCGTTGACGGCCAAGCCTGTCGTCAGCGGCGCAAGCGTATGATCGGGAGCGCCCGCCGCTTCAACCACGAAATCCGCCCCGCGCCCATAGGTCAGGTCGAGAATAGTCTCGTTCAAGTCGATGCCCACAGGGTCGAGAACGTGCGTCGCGCCCATACGCGCAGCGATCTCGCGGCGGGCCGGCGATGTGTCAAACACGATCACCTGCGCCGCGCCCGATGCCAGAGCCAGCGCTTCCGCCGCCAGTCCAATCGGCCCGCCGCCGAACACCACCACGTACACGCCCGGCTGCCATGTGTGGATGCGGTTGAACAGCGCGTGATAGCTGACACCTGTCGGCTCGACCATCGCGCCCATGACCAGCGCTTCCTGTTCGTCGCCCAAACGGTCAGCGATTTCGTCCAGCTTCCAGCAGTATTTAGCGCGAACGGGGATGTACTGCGCCATCGCTCCCGGCGTGGTGAAGCCGAGTTCTTCCATATTATCGCAGTGATTGACGAACCCGCGCCGGCACGACACACACTTGCCGCACCACTGGATTTCCTCAGCGGTGACGAGATCGCCCACTTTAAGATCGTAAACATCGCTGCCGACGGCGGCCACCTTGCCCGAAAACTCGTGGCCGAGGATGTTCGGGAAGCGCGTGAGGCCGGGGTACAGCATATAGTCATCCGAACCGCGCTCGTACATGTGCATATCCGAGCCGCAGATGCCCACCGCGCCCACTTGAATAATCACTTCGTCCGGCTTGGGATCGGGGTCAGGCAGTTGGCCGACCTTGATCTGCGGGTTCTTCCACACCTTCGACCCCGTGCGAACCTTGCGCGTCTCTATTTCATAATCGGTGATGGCATAATCGGCCTTGGGGGCCCAGTCGGCGGTTAAGGTAAGCGCTTTCATTAGAATTGAACCTGATCTTTCTATAGATATGGGCTTAAAAAGGATGGTTTCGAGGTGAAACCTTATTTGCGTTTCGTCTCGAAATGATGAATGATAGAGCATCTTTTGTCAACGCAGCATAGGATAAACAATGAACTTATTACGTGGCATTTTTCCGGTCTTATTTACGCCTTTCGATACAAACGGCCAAATCGACGCTGACAGCTTACGCCGTGTCGTGCGCTTTGAACTTGAAGGCGGCGTGAATGGGCTTGGCGTGAACGGTTTCGCCAGCGAAGCCTATAAACTCTCCGACGCCGAACGCTTACACAACGTCGAAATCGTCGCGGCTGAGGTGGCCGGCAGCGCGCCGCTCATCGTCGGCATGGCTCCCGGCAGCCTCGAAACCGCCATCGAACTGGCCAACCTCTATGCGCCCTTCAACCCTGCCGCGTTGATGACTCTGCCGCCGTCAGTGATGAACTACGACGAGTCCGCGCTGGTCGATTTCTATGTCGCGCTTGGCGATGCTTCTCCCGCGCCGATCATGGTACAGCAGTCGCCGCACTACCCCGGCTACAGCGCGGGCGGCCTCTCAGTTGATTCGTTAGCCGAAATCGCGGCGCGCTGTGCCAACGTGCGCTATTTCAAAATCGAAGGGCCGGGTTCGCCAGCGCGAGTGGCCGAACTTTATCAGCGTGTCGATCACGCGCAGGTCACGTTGTTTGGCGGTGTCGGCGGCATCGCTCTGCAAGACGAACTGCGCGCAGGCGCGGCGGGTTTGCTGCCGGGAGTGGGCTTCAATGAGTTTTTCGTGCGTGTGTGGGCACATTGGGAACAGGGCGAAACCGACATCGCCAACTCGATCTTGCAGACCGCGCAGCCATTGGTCGAAGCGGTATCCGGTCACGGCCATGAACACTCGCTTCATGCGCGCAAATATTTGATGCAGCGTGCAGGCATCATCACCCATGCCACCGTTCGCCGCCCGATGGCCAAGCTCAACACGGACGCGCTCGAAGCGCTCGGCAAGCTGGTTGATACGCTTGGACTGCGTATCTCACGCGGAAACTTATAGCAATTAAAACTTCTGTAGGGGCACGATGCATCGTGCCCCATAATGATTGTAGGGGCGCAATATATTGCGCCCGACTTTTAGCCGAATCTTGAACGACAAGGGGTTACAAGTGAGCGCAAACCGACAAATTCGATGGGGTATCCTCAGCACGGCCAACATCGGCAGAAAGCGTGTCGTTCCGGCGATGCAGGCGGCTCGTAATGGGCGCGTGGTTGCTGTCGCCAGCCGCGACGTTGCCCGCGCCAAATCTTTCGCGGACGAACTCAGCATCCCCACCGCTTACGGCAGCTACGAAGAACTGATCGCAGACCCCAACATCGACGCTATTTACAACCCGCTTCCCAACCACATGCACACCGAATGGAGCATCAAATCTGCAGAGGCTGGTAAGCCTGTGCTGTGCGAGAAGCCGCTCGCCAGTGATGCCGCCGAAGCGCAGCACATGGTCGATACCTTTGCGCGGCTTGGCATCCCCTTAGCCGAAGCCTTCATGTACCGCTTCCATCCGCAAACGCAGCGCGTGAAGAAGATGGTCGATGAAGGTGCAGTCGGTGACGTGCGCCTGATTAGCGCCTCGTTCGAGTTCAACGTCCGCGACGAGGACGACATTCGCCTCAAGGCCGAGATGGCTGGCGGCAGCATGATGGATGTCGGCTGCTACTGCGTCAGCATCGCCCGCATGATTACAGGCGAAGAACCCCACCGCGTCACCGCCACCGCCAATTACGAACCCAACGGCGGTGTCGATAACATCGCGGGTGGAACGCTGCACTTTCCTTCGGGCGTGATTGCCGTGTTTGACTCCGGCGTTCGCAGCTACTTTACTCATCGCTATGAGGTGCGCGGCACAAGCGGGCGCATCGTCGTCGATGAGGCATTCGTGATTAACCCGACACTGCCCTCGAAGATTCGTTATTGGCACGATGACGCTCCCGGCGGTTACGAGGAGATCGAAATTCCTGCGGCCAACAGTTACACGCTCATGGCCGAAGATTTCGCGGACGCGCTGCTCAACAACCGCCCGCCGCTGTTCCCGGCGCAAGATGCCGCCGACGCGATGGTGGTGCTGGACAATCTGCGGGCGGCGGCGCGGCGTTAGTAGTTGATTTGTAGGGGCGACGCATGCGTCGCCCGGGCTAGAGCGAACAGGTTATAGATTCATTATTCTAAACCCCTTCCGGCGCTGACGCGCCACCTCCCCCGCAAGCAGGGGAGGCAATTATTCCCCTCCCCGCCGCTTGCGGGGAGGGGTTAGGGGTGGGGTTGCATAAGGGGCTATCCACTGCGCCACCACAAGCTGATCGCCTTCGCTGTGTATACCCTCCTGGCGCTGGTGTTCACCTATCCGCTGGTGCTGCACCTGAACACGCATGTCATCGGCCCCTTTCGCGGCGATAACTTTGAATACGTGTGGAAAATGTGGTGGGTGCCTCACGCCCTGTTCGAGCGCGGCATCTCGCCCTTTCTACATCCCGACGTGTACTACCCCTTCGGCTATCCACTGGCCTATGGTGAAATCACACCCGCGCATACGTTCTTACTCACGCCGCTGACCATACTCGTCGGGGAAATCGCCGCCTATAACATAGCGATTCTAGCGTCGGTGGTCTTGAGCGGCTGGCTGATGTACCTGCTGGCGCTGCGCTTTGGAGAAAGTCCCTCCCTGCTTGCGGGGAGGGGTTTAGGGAGGGGTAAATTAGCTGCCGCTTTTTTCGTGGGCGCAGCGTTCGCGTTCAGCGCTTATCAAATGGCGCGCATCGCCGGCCACCTGCCGCTAATCGACACCCATTGGCTGGTGCTGACGCTGATCGGGCTGGATCGCTGGCTGCAAACGCGGCGTTTGCGCGATGCCCTGCTGATTGGCATCGGCTTTAGTTTGTCGGCGCTGTCGTCGTGGTACTACGCTTTTATGCTGGTGCTGCTGCTTCCGGTTTATGTGCTGGCGTATGGCGAACTGCGCGACCTTCTCCCCGATAAATGCACATGGTTCGCTCTGGTTTTGGTGGGCGTAATCGTCGCGGTGATGTGCCTGCCGTTTCTGCTGCCCTATCTGCAAATCGACGCGGAAGGCGCGGCCACGATCCCGCTCGATGAGGCGCAGTTCTGGGCCGCAAGCCCGCTGGATTACGTGCTGCCGAATGCGCGCCAGCCGTTGTGGGGAGCGGCAGTGCAGCGCATTGGCTGGCCGTTCCCCGGCGACATGCCCTACGAGTTCATGACGGTCTCGATTGGTTGGGTCACGCTGCTGTTAGGGGTGATCGGCTGGCGGCGCACAAAGGGCGGTAGCTGGCGGGCGCTCAAGTGGCTGATGATCGTGGCGTTCATTCTCAGCCTCGGCCCCACGCTGACCTTCGGGCGCTTACCGTTGGGTCTTCCCCTGCCCGCGAGACTGCTGCGCGAGATACTCCCCTTTGCAGATGGCATTCGCAGTTGGGGGCGTTTCAGTATATTCGTGATGCTCGGCGCGAGTTTGCTGGCGGGAACGGGACTGGCCGTCTTGGAGCGTTATCGGCGGCGAACGGCTGTCGCGTTCGGTGTGACCGCCCTGCTGCTGTTCTCGTCATGGAACGGCGCGGCGGAATTGGTCAGCGTTAGCCCGCGTCCGGTTGATCTGTGGTTAGCCGAACAGCCGGAGCGCTTCGCCATTATGCAGTATCCGCTCGAAGAAGCCCTGAGCGGCCCGGCGATGCTCTATACGCGCTATCATCAGAAGCCGGTGGTGTTCGGCTACGGCACGTATTTCCCGTTCCTGTTCCGCGAACGCCATCCCGAACTGCTCGACTTCCCCGCCGATGACTCGCTTGATCTGCTGGCATCGTGGGATGTGCGCTACGTGCTGGTGACGATCAATCAGCTTGGCAATACGCCGTTCACGCTGGCCGATGTCGATGCACAGCCGCGCCTGCGCCACGTCATCACATTGGAAAACGAAGCGGTCTATGAATTGCTGCCATGAACGAAAAACATAACGCAAAGGCTCAAAGGTTCAAAGACACAAAGGAACAAAACTTTTATGGATACTAGACACTTGGGCGGGGAGCAGATTCGGAGTCTAACAAAGCAGGGTATCTGGTATGAGGATGACGCGATTGAACGGTTTATTGACTTTACGATGTGTTACGAAAACTATGTGCAAGAATCTCTAAGTCCTGAAAGGTGGGAGTCGATTAAGAAATTTAACCATAAATCCGACGCTGATTGGGAAGATTATGCTGATCGCATCAGACGGTTCAAGTATGTTGGAGACAGAAATATCTTGACACCTCCTTGGGCTGATGGCCCCTATATAGAGTTTTGCACAACACCGTTGATTCGCTTTAAGTTTGCGACGGAAGCCGCGTTTCAAAAGGTTCGTATCTACATCGAGCGAAGCGGTTGGCGTACAGGCGACAAAAGCTAATTCTGCTACAAACATTTCCATTTTGTCCCCTTGTACCCCTGTGATATGTCTTAAA
>JACMMD010000705.1 GCA_014379235.1 Anaerolineae bacterium | reverse complement strand
TTTGACGAACTCTCGAAACGGGCGCGTATCTATCGCTCGTGGGGCGATTGTCACGGTTATTTTAGTGTGGCGACGGGTTTTGCTGATGTGACGATGGATGCCGTGATGAATCCTTGGGACATCATGGCCGTCGTGCCGATCATCGAAGGCGCTGGCGGGCGCATCACCGACTGGCAAGGTGGCGATGCGGTAACTGGCACAAGCACCGTCGCCAGCGCGGGGCCGCTGCATGACGAGATCATCCGCGCCCTCAATCGCTAGTTCCCGAACATAAATGAAAAACTCAACGCAGGGTCGCAGGGAAGCAGAGCAGCAGAAATTTTCTATATTCTATGAACCCCTGCAACTCTGCCTCTCTGCGGAAAATCTTTTTCGGCTGAAACTTACTCAATCACGCCTATCACGAAATACGTTCGCGCTGTTGGTCGGCAATGTCGGCGGCACAGCGCTGGCATTCGCGCTGTCGGTGCTGATCGGGCGCGTCTTAGGGCAGACTGATCTCGGCGTCTACACGACGGTGTTAGCGTGGATATTCCCGCTCACACTGATTGTCGATTTCGGACTCGGTTCGCTCATCACGCGAGACGTGGCGCAGGACGAAGCGCTCGGTTCGCCCTATCTACATACTTCAACGATTGCCCGCCTGACCATCGGCGGCGCGCTGACCGTAGCGCTGCTGATCGGTGCGCCATTCCTCAGTGATAACCCCGCCATAATTACCGGACTGCAAGTGTCCGCGCCGCTGCTGTTGATCGAACCGTTCTTCGGCGCGTTTACAGCAGTCTTTCGAGCGCGACAGATTATGTGGCCGATTGCATGGCTGAATATCGGGATGCTCGTGCCGCAAGTCGTGCTCACCATCGCGGCCTTCGCAGTGGGTATGGACATTCAAGCGGCATTAGTCATCAACGTCATTACGTCCGCCGCTCGACTCGTTGCAGCGTGGGTGATTTATAGGCGCAATTTTGTGTCATGGGCGACGTATGCGTCGCCCCTACAACTTGTTCCCTTGTTGCGTAAAGCTTGGCCGTTCGCACTGGCGGCAATTCTGGCAGCGCTGCAAGCCCGCGTTGGCATTCTGCTGCTGGAACGACTGGCGACCACCGCCGACGTAGGCTATTTCGCCGCCGCATCACGCTTTGTCGAGGCTGGACGCATGATCCCCAATGCCTTCTTCGGTGCGCTGTTTCCGACATTAGCCGCATTAGCCGCTCTTCCCGAAGACTTTCACGCGACTTTCATGCGGGCCATGCGCGGCTTACTCGTATTCGGACTGGCAATGGGAGTCGGAGTTTATCTATTGGCCGCGCCCGTGATGAACCTAACCTACGGCAGTGAGTTTGCGCCCGCTATCCCCGCGCTGCAAGTGGCCATGTGGTCGCTGCTGCCGTCGTTATTACGCGGAGCGCGTTCGCTTTATTGGTATGCGAAAGGTGAAGAAGGTCGCGTCAATGCTGTCACGGCGCTGGCGCTAGTGGCGCAGATCGCGCTTGGGCTGTGGCTGATTCCGCTTTACGGCGCGCTCGGCCTCGCCCTGACCATGCTCGTTAGCGAAGCTGTCGCACTCGCCCTACTATGGCCGGAAACGCGCCCGCGTTATACCCCTCAAACCGTCCATGAAACCTGAGTACATCCGCCTCACCCGCATGGATTACGGGCTGATGCTGGTGCTGTTCATTGGTGCGCTGGCACTGCGGCTTATCTACGTCATCCCGGCGGGCTTCGACGGTCTATATGGCCAAGACCCGTTCGCCTATTATGACTTCGCGGCGGCGGTGCGAACCGGACAATCACCCGCGCCGTTGTTCTGGCCGCTCGGTTATCCGGCGCTGTTAGTAGCGTCATTCATCCCCTTTGGGCCAAGCGCCGCCGCCGGACAAATCGCCAGCTTGACGCTTGGCGCGCTGCTATCCGTATTGGTCTACGTGCTGGCAAGGCAACTAGGCATAGGACGACAGGGCGCGATTATCGCCGGAGTGCTGATGGCGATTTGTGGGCAAGCTGTCCAATCGAGCCTCGTCCTCATGGCTGATATTCCCGCGCTGGCATGGGCCACCATCAGCGCGCTCTCGCTGCGGCGCTATCTGCAAACCGAGCGACGGCGCTGGCTGCTGCTGGCTGCTTTGCTGCTGGCGCTGGCCACTATCACACGCTGGTTATACTTGTGGCTTGCGCCGATATGGGCGCTGACCGTAGTTTTAGCATGGTATCAACGCGGCACATCGCCTCGCCAGTATCTGCGTGATGCTGTTTTGGCAGCGATAACGGCGGCGTTAATCTTCGTGCCGCAGTTCGCCTACAGCGCCCGCAGCCCTTACCCGACTCTCAACCATGCGTGGGTCGAAGGCTGGACTCCCGCTAACGCACTCAGCCGCGAGTTCGTCAACGTGGACGGGCAGTTTAACTATACGAAAGTGAACGCCGTTTATTACGCGCAGCCATTTTATGACCCGTACTATCTCGCGCCAGTGTTTGCGCCCCTGCTGCTGATCGGTGCGTGGCATTTGCGGCGGCGACGGTTAGAACTCGCGCTGCTGCTCGGTTGGGTGCTGCTGCCGTACATCTTTTTGGCCGGAATCCCCTACCAGAATCTGCGCTTCCCGTTGATTATCGTGCCTGCCGTTGTGGTGTT
>JACMMD010000704.1 GCA_014379235.1 Anaerolineae bacterium | reverse complement strand
GAGCAGGCTGGCGAGTTCGAGTGCGGAATATCCGCTGGTGGTCGTGAAAAGCACCGTCCTACCGGGAACCACTCAGACGATTATTATTCCGGCGTTGGAAGCGGCATCACGCAAGCAGGCCGGCAAAGATTTTGGCGTGTGCGTGTGCCCCGAATATCTCCGCGAGAAACATGCTTACGCCGATGCGTTACGCCCTCCGGCTGTGGTGATTGGTGTCGATGATGTAGCGGCGGGAGATGCGTTAGAAGCGCTGTTCAAGCCGTTTGACGCGCCCATATTTCGGCTGTCGATGCGCGCCGCCGAACTGCAAAAGTACGCGCATAATCTGTTCAACGCCGTCAAAATCGCGTTCTTCAACGAGATGCGCGGCGCTGCGGATGCCGACTATGCCAGCGAACTAGATGCCGTGTTCGCGGCCACTGTGTTGAGCAGCGAGGGCTTGTGGAATGCAAGCTATGGGACGCGAGATCGGGGGCCCTTTATGGGAAGCTGCCTGCCGAAAGATGTAGAGGCTTTCATCGCATGGTCGCAAACCGAAGTCCACGATGCGACCATTGTGCGCGCCGCCTTGCAGAGTAATCTCGCGCTGGCCAAAGCCTTGAAGAGCGCTAATCAAGACTCGTGATACACAAGGAACAGACGTGAAAGCGCTTATCGCCAGCAGCAATCGGGGCAGCAATCCGAATTTGCGGCTTCTTGTGCAGTCGATCACCGATCATCCTGAGATGGAGTCGGTGCTGCACGATCACGCTTTGTTCTGGCAAGACCCTCACTCATTAGACGTAGACATTCTGCATGTCAATTGGCCGGAAGAATTTTTCGGCTGGAGTATTCAAGAGGGTCAAGACCTGAGCGCATTGTGCCAGCAGCTTGACCGCTGGCGCGAACGGGCGATGATTGTGGCCACCGTGCATAATTTCTTGCCACACTACCGTGATACGCCTATCTCACATGCCCTGTATGAAGCCGTATATACCCGCGCTGATGGCTTTATTCATCGCGGTGTGACCTCGCGGGAAGATCATCATGCGCGTTTTCGAGCGCTGGCCAATCGCGGACACGCGATAATTCCGAGCGGCGTTTTCACCAGCTTTCCCAATGACATTTCGCAAGCTGAAGCCCGTGCCGAGTTTGGGCTTAACGAAAAAGATCGCGTGTTTCTAGCTATCGGGCAGATTCGCCACCGGGAAGAAATCAATCTGGTGTTGAAAGGCTTCATCGCGCTGCGTCTGAAACATAAGCGGCTGTTGTTCTCGGTCAACAAAAAGAACGAAAGCGCCGAGCGTTTGCGGCGGATTTACGGCACAACGCTGCGATTTTATCCGCCAGTGCGCTTTGACGTGGGCTTTGTGCCGCAGGAGCGCGTACAGGTTTACATGAATGCAGCCGATGTGCTGGTGATCCAGCGTGTGAAGCCGTTGAACTCAGCTAATCTATCGTTGGGCTTTACGTTCGGGAAAGTGGTCATCGGCGCGGACAGCGGCGTGATTGGTGAGATTCTGCGGGAGACGGGAAACCCCGTATTTGATCCGCACAGTATACGCTCTGTCGCGGCAGCGATGAAGCAGGGTGTGGAATTGGCAGCACGCGGGCACGGAGCGCGAAATCGTCTGTATGCTGAGCAGAATTGGAACTGGGACTCGCTTGCTGATCGGCACGTTGCGTTTTATCGAACGTTGTTAGCAGCAAAGCGTTAACCTCACTGAACGGAGAATAACCAGCAGCTTGTTACTCATCAGCATTTTGATTTTCAGCATCGCGTGGTGGTTCGGGCTATATCTCATCAGCCGCGACGTTCGAGATGCGCGCCTATTGGCTGCGGGAACAGCGCTGGTGATTTGCGCGCTGTTTGCTGGCTGTACTGTCATCGCTGGAATAGATGCCGCGCTGCCTGTGTCGATTGTTTTGCTCGTGCTAACGCTGATCGGCGCTGCGGTTGTGCGCTCAAATGCGCGTGAACGCGGCGAACGCCTGCTGCCACATGTGATTCGGGCGTTCGATTACAGCATGTTCGCGGTGCTGCTTTTTGGCGTTCCGGTGGCGCTGACGATAGCGTTGGCGCAGATCAACACATTACCGATGCGGGCGCTGCTGCTGGTGATGGTCGGGTTGGCAGTTGCGGTGCAAATCTTCGCTGACCCGCTCGAAAATGCGATAGATCGTTTCGCGTTCAAATGGTTTCCGCCGCAGTTATGGCAGGCCCGCCGCGATCTGCGGGCCGCGGCCAGCGCTGTGCCGCGTTTGAATCCGGCGCTCGATATGGCGGCCCTCGATGAGGTTGAGTTCTCACGGCTGACGCGCCGCGCCTTGAGCGATATGGGTGATTTGCCGCGACTATCAGCCAGCGCGCTCACCTATCTGCCGACGATTGAACTGCGTTTGAAACAACGCGGCGCGCCCGATAACACGCTCGAACGGGCCGCCGAATTGAAAACGCTGCTGTGTGAGAGCATCGAACGGCTGAAACCGCGTGAGGCAAATAGCGCGGGTTTCGGTGCGACGGATGCGTGGCGGCACTACAACGCGCTTTATTTCCCCTACGTCATCGGCATGAAACCCTACAGCAGTCGCTATGTTGACGATGTAAACGGAAGTCTCAGCGCTGATAGCCATGCCGCGCTGGAATGGTTTCGCGTCAGTGTGCCGGAGCGCACTTTGCATAACTGGCAAACGGCGGCGGCCCGTCTGGTCGCGCAGGATATACGTGAACGGAGTCATTAACCCCTCCCTAGCCCTCCCTTTAGGCCGCAAGCAGGGAGGGGATTTGACAAACTGGCAGTATTTGGCAGTGAATTTCGTGGTGTTGGCAGTGTTTCAAGCCGTAAGCTGAGGGCAATTAAACGAGTGGAGCGCGCCGCGTTCCACCAGTAACGAAAGGCTCTCAGTCATGGCGACACAGGTACAAACTCCGGTTTATCTTTCGAGTGAACGACGCTCTCCTTCGCTGCTGCGATACGCGCTGCTCGCCGATGTGGCAGTCGAGGCGGTTACAGGCGTAGCGCTGTTGATCGCTGCTGGCCCGATTGCGGCTTTCAGCGGCTTTGATGCGGCGTGGATGCCCGTAAGCGGTATCGTGGTCTTGCTGTACGCGGCGTTTATCTTCTATGTGGCCAACGAAAAACCCATCGACTCGCGTAAGGCGCTGCTGGTCGCGTTTCTGAATATCGACGGCGCGATTGTAAGCGCATTGATCGTGATGGGCGTGATCGCAGTGCCGCTGACGCAGGCCGGTTGGTGGACGATGTTTATAGCGGTGGATGTGTTCGCGCTGCTCGGCGTGGCACAGGTCGTCGGTTGGTGGCGCGGACGTTCGCGCTTGGTAGTTTAGGGTTTAAGCGCAAGGGCAGGTCTGATACATGCCCCTACGACATCGTTTCTAGTTTTCTAGCTGGGGATTTCATTCCCCGGTTTTGTTTTCTATAGACAGGGCAAGGCATGCCTTGCCCCTACAGCAGCCTTCTATATAGAGAAAACCCCTGTTTTCTGGTAAAATAACGGCTGTTCACGCGCTGACATTGGCGCATTTTTGAACTTGAAATCAGCCAATGATTGGCGTTCGCCCCTGATGCAAATTGAACACCTCTCGCTATCCAATTTCCGCAACTATGCGCGGCTGGAATTGAGCCTGCCGAACCGTCCGATTCTGCTGCACGGCGCGAATGCACAGGGCAAAACCAGCTTGCTCGAAGCGATCTATT
>JACMMD010000703.1 GCA_014379235.1 Anaerolineae bacterium | reverse complement strand
TGCATGTGTTAAGCACGCCGCCAGCGTTCATCCTGAGCCAGGATCAAACTCTCCGTATGTGTCCTTAACCCGTAGGTCAAGAACGAATTGAACGTTGACTTTTCTTACTTTGCTGACAGTTTCTGTCTGTCTCACTGTTCTGTTGTTAAGGTGCAGCCACACTCGCGTGTGAACTCACGCATCTTAGTCCCCCTCTAACCGCCTGTCAACCCTGAACCACCCATCTCTTAACAAAGATCGCTCTTTTTAAGAGACAAAAAACGTGTACATTGCTGCACACGTTGAGTTGTTAAGGTGTGGCGGATGGGGTTGGTACTGCCATCCGACTTCGATGTGTTCACATATTAACATTCGATGATGATACTGTCAACACCCACTTCACAAAGTTTTAAAGCTCGCCGCGACCTTGCAGCGCGCGCATCAATGTCACTGAGTCGACGTACTCCAGATCGCCACCCGTCGGAATACCCCGCGCCAGCCATGTTATTTTCACGCCTTTAGAATCCAGTTCGCGCTTGATGTATTTGGCTGTCGCATCGCCTTCAAGGCCGGGGTTGGTAGCGACGATCACTTCCAGAATATCGCCCTTATCGACTCGCCCGACGAGTTCTCGAATCTTGAGATCATCCGGCCCGATACCATTCACAGGCGAAATCGCCCCGTGCAGCACATGATAGACGCCTTCGTAACTGCCGGTGCGTTCTATCGCCAGCACGTCGAGCGGTTCTTCGACCACGACAACGGTACGATGATCGCGCTCATCATCACCACAGATACCGCATGGGACTTCGACAGTGATGTTATTGCAAATCGGGCAGAAGCGCGTTTTGGTCTTCAACTCCTGCAACGAAATCGCCAGTTCTTGCGATAAATCATCCGGCGAACGCAGCAGATAGTACGTCAGGCGCGAGGCCGTTTTCGGACCGACACCCGGCAGCCTTGACAGAGAATCAATTAGCCGCGTGACCGGCTCAGGTACAGCTTTACTCATGTGAGCGTTTCGCTATCGTTCTACTCGTTTAACGGGCGATGTTACATGCCGAGCAAGCCGCCGAGGCCGCCCATATCCATACCGCCAGTGATCGCGCCGAGACGATCAGCCGCCATCGTTTGGCTTTTCTCAATCGCCTGATTGACACCGATCAAAACAAGGTCTTGCAAGTCTTTGAGCCATTCCTCGTCAGACGTATCGACGGCTTCGGGATTGATGGTGATCGACTGCACGCGCTGATGTCCGGTGATGACAATCGTAACCGCGCCGCCGCCAACGGACACTTCAACCGTTTCCTGTTCGAGCGCCTGCTGCGCCTCTTCCATATCCTGCTGCATCTTCTGGAACTGCTTCATCATGCCGCCCATCCCGCCAGCACCGCCGGATAGACCACCCGGCATTCCACCGGGCATACCGCCGCGACGTTTTGACATCGTTCACCTCTCTTATTGGTCTGTAAATCGTGTGTAGAGCCGAGCCTTACAACGCTATTGTAGCGCTGCTGAGGCTAGATTGAAACGCCGCCCTTAGCCTTCATTTTCGTCATTGCTCAAGCGCACAGTTCCGCCCAACTCTCGCCCTAACGAGAGAAGTGGATCATCAGCACCCGGTGATTCCGCCGTCCAATTTTCAGGCGTGTTGGCCACCTGTTCCTGATTGAGCAGCACAATCCGCGCCCCGACATCGACCTTCAACACCTCACGCAGAACCCGTTCCAGCGCCTTGCGTTTGTCGGGCGTATCCAGTTTGTCGCGGAACACATCGTTCGGCACACCGATCACCACCATCTGACCATCGACCTTGACGACTTTCGCATGGTCGAGCAGCGCGGGCAGCGATGGGCTGTGCGTTTTAGCCGTGCGCTGAATGTTGACCCATTGGCTGCGAATAACCGAAACTTCGATAACAGCCGGGCCGCCTGTGGTTAAGGGAACACTCGGTTCAGGGGATGCTTCAAACTCTGCGCCGCCGGATTGAGTCGCGCCAACCTTTTTCAGATAAGCCGCGACCATTCGCTCGATCTGTTTTTGATCGGGCGCAGCGGCAACTGTCTGCGACGCATATTGCGCCGGAGCAGCATGAGAACCTTCGCTAGATGAAGCGCGCAGGCTTTCGAGCAGCGCCAGTTCCAACGATAACTGCGGCTGCCAACCGCCGCGATAATTATTCACCGCGTCATTAAAGGCGCGAATCGACTTGAGCAGTTTGGCGCGATCAATCGCAGCGGCTTGCTGCTGATACATCGCTCGCTCATCGCTGGACGCTTTGACCAGTTCAGCACTGCCCGTTTGCGTCAGCAGCAGCGCACGTAAGTAATCGACCATTTGCTGTCCAAGCTGACGCGGGTCGCTGCCTGCATCCACCGCCGCGTTGAGCGCTTGCAATCCGCCCGCCGCGTCCTCGTTGATAATCGCGTCCGCGAGTTCACGGATAGCGCGGCTGTTGGCCGTGCCGAGAATGCGCTGCGCCAGTTCTAACGTAATCACTTCGTTGGGGTCAGCGACGATTTGATCGAGCAGGCTGATACTGTCGCGGGCGCTGCCCGTGCCTTCGCGGGCGATCAACTCCAACGCCTCGCGCTCGATCTGCAAGCCTTCCGATGCCGCAATCTGCGCCAAACGATCAGCCACTTCCTGCGTCGAAATGCGCCGGAACTCGAACTGCAAGCAGCGGCTTTTGATGGTTGCGGGCACTTTGTCAATTTCCGTAGTCGCCAGCACGAACACCGCATGTTCAGGCGGTTCTTCTAGGGTTTTCAACAGCGCATCGAAAGCGTTGCCCGTGAAGCGGTGAACTTCGTCGATGATGTAGACCTTGTAGCGCCCTTCGCCGGGAGCGAAAGCGATCTTGTCGCGCAGGTCGCGCACGTCGTCCACGCCCGTATGCGTCGCGGCATCGATCTCAATCAAATCCATATAACGGCCTTCGTTGATGGCCACGCAGTTGGCGCATTCATTACACGGGCGCTGATCGGTGTCCTCGTGCTGACAGTTGACAGCTTTCGCCAGCAGCCGCGCCGTTGTCGTTTTGCCCGTTCCACGCGGGCCGCTGAACAGATAAGCATGGCGCACACGCCCGCTCTTGAGGGCATTACGCAGTGTACGCACAACGTGTTCCTGACCCACCATATCGCTAAACGAGGTGGGTCGCCATTTCAAATACAGCGCTTGTTCAGGCAAAATTATTCACTCCTCATCAAGCGAATTTTAGCACGAATGTGCGGTATGAGCAACGCATATTAAGCGAAAGGATTGTAATAGATGAGTGCCGCCAAAGAAACCCATCCCCTGTTGGTGGGCAGGTGGTATAATAGTCATTGATTGATTCGATGTATAAGAGTTGAGGATAAATATTATGCCGAGCCTCGGCGGTGGGGAACTACTCATCATCCTTGCGATTGTCCTGCTCCTATTCGGCGTAGGTCGTGTCTCCCGCATCGGCGGCGAACTCGGCAGCGCTGTAGCCAACTTCCGGCGCGGTCTGGATGATGGCAGCAAGAACAAGCGCGACGAAACAACAACGGTTGTTGACCCGAATACCAACAGCGAAAACGTCTAGTCTTTCGCTGAACACTGCGCTATCAATCTATTGTTGAACGGCGCAGGCTGATCTTTCGCTACCAATCCGCCTCATCTATGCGCTTGAGCTTGTGCATCAATGAGGCGTTTTATTTGCCGTTGAACGTTGAAGTTTGCCTTGTGCGAAATCCCCTGCGGAACTTTGAGGTTGTAGTTCAAGATTTCGTTGTTGATGACCGCTGCTGCTTCTTCAAATGTGGCGATGGCGCGCTGCCACGTCGCTTCGGCCCGTTCGTGGCGATGCTGTCCGGCTGCCGCGTCTGTGATTGCGGCCCGGTAAGCATCGTTGAGCGCACCCTTGTAGGCCCGCAATCCGCGCTGCATATTTTCTAGCAATCGGGCGCTGCGTTCCTCGATTGATCGCCCAATCAGAATCCATTCGGGCGCGAGATCGTTATCCAACAAAATCTTGTAGGACAATCGCAGGTCATCGGGCGTGTAGGGGTTATCGTCCAACTTCAACGGCTTGCCCGCTCCCGGCAGATTTCCCAGCCTGCCATCGCCTATCGCCTTCTTGATCTCTTCCTCAATCAGCGATCCCCAATCCGTCATCACTCTACCTTGTACAAGCTGTCTGGGCATTATTGGTAAGGGCGACGCGGTCAAACTTCGTTTGTGCGGCGCCCATTCAACGTTATCAAAATCGCTTATCAATGCTATCTATGGAACACGCAGCGTTGACTGCACCGCGCCATCTTCATCGGCAAGCGTCACCGCGTCGCCTTCTTGACCCCACACGCCCTGACTGCGACCCCAATACAACGCAATCGGCGTGTTATCACCGACGCGAGTATAGACCGTCACTGTCGCGTTCGAGAACAGGATTTGCTCCGGGAACGTGTAGGCGTTGCCATCGTTGTCGCGCAGCGTCCAGCCTGTCACGTTGACGGTATTGCCATTGTTGCGAATAGTCACCGCTTCCGCCGTCACATCGCCGGGTGACGTGATACCCGTGACTTCGATCTGAGCGTTGGCCGCAGTTGGCGGCAGCGTCACCGTCGGCGTATCCGATGGAGTGTTGGTGAGCGATGGCGTGAAGGTCGGCGTCGGCGTATTCGTGCGAACCGGAGTCCGCGATGGTGTACTGCTGGGGCCAGCGGTAGGTTCTTCAGTTTCCTCTTCGAGCGTTTCTTCGGCAGAGAGCGCGCTTGCTGCTTCCTCTCCCACAATATCCGCAGCCGTCAGTGTGCAGCCCGCTAACGGCACAATCAACACATCGCCGATCTGCAATAAGGATGCAGCAGTGTCATCTAACCCGTTAATTTCCATCAGTGCGAAACCATCCGCACCATATTCTTCAGCGATGCCAAAGGGCGTATCGCCGTCTTTTAAGACGTAAGGAATACAATTTTCAGGCAGCGCGGTAGCCGTCCCCTGAAGGTCTACATCTTCCCCGATGATCGCCGGGTCAATCGTCGGCGCGGGACTGCGCGTCAGGTCAGGCGTACTGAGTGCATCATCAAATAAGCCAGTCGGCAGCAGCGCCAATTCTGTTCCGGGAAGCGGTGTCGCCGTGACGATGATGATCTGCGGCGAAGCGTCAGGGTTTGGAGTAGACGTAATACGTATTTCAACCGTCACAACCTGAACGCCCGATGACGATGGTTCTCGCTGACCGAACAGCGAAATCACGCCAAAGGCCACGCCAAGCGAGATCAGGACGTTCATGATGATAAAAGTGATGAGTGAGCGACGCCGCATACTCCCCCTTCCTAACGCCTTCAATGAGGCGGTAAGCCAAGCCAGAAGTGTAGCACAGGGCAGGAAGGGCGGCAACGCAGCGCAAGATCGCAGCGTCGGTTTGCGGTTAGAAGTTGTGACAAATCTTATAACCTCGTGGTATACAATGACAGATGGAGTGCGGCGAAGCAAATGAATGCCCGCGCTCTAACAGATGATTGGTTATTCGACCCATGCCCTACCTCATCGACGGCCATAATCTCATTGGCCAACTGCCTGATATTTCGCTTGACGACCCCAATGACGAGGCGCAGCTTGTTCAAAAATTGAGCGGTTTCGCGGCGCGCACCAGTAAACACTGTGTCGTCATCTTCGATAACGGGCTTCCCGGCGGACAATCACGTATGTCCACCAGCGCTGTTCAGGTGATCTTCGCGCCGCACCATCAAACCGCCGACTCAGTGATGCTGTCCCGCATCCGCGCCGAGCGCAACCCTCAGCCGTGGACGGTGGTTTCGTCGGATAACGTGGTGTTAGATGCTGCCCGCGAACGGCGCATGGCAGTTTTGCGTTCGCCGGAGTTCGCCGCGCTGCTGCGTCCACCTGCGAAACCCGACCCCAAGAAAATCGACGCAGGCGAAGCCGCTGATGTGCATCTCTCGCCCAAAGAAGTCGATGAATGGCTCAAGCTGTTCGCGGATCGCCCCAAGAAAAAGAAGCGCTAACATTTTGCACGATGAGCAATTCGCGTTAGAATCTTAGCGGATTATGTGACTCTGCAAAGGCGAATGCTCATGGCATACAAATACGCTCACCTACGCGCAAAAGCAATCCAACTTAGAACCGAAAAGCAGATGACGCTCGATGAAATCATTGAGTGCCTCAAACTCCCCAAGACAACCATTTATGGCTGGATCAAAGACCTTCCCATCCCGCAGACTGAAAAGCAAAGCGCGGCACGGCTCAGAGCCTCGCACAAAAACAGAGATAATGCCGCCGCGCTGCGCCAACAAGCATATCAACGCGGTTGGGAAGAAGCGCCGGAATTACTGAAAGACGCCACATTTCGAGATTTCGTAGTTCTCTACATGGCAGAAGGCTACCGTCGAGATCGAAATGTGGTCTCAATTGCCAATTCAAATAGTCAAATTATTA
>JACMMD010000702.1 GCA_014379235.1 Anaerolineae bacterium | reverse complement strand
CCCATGAGGATGCCAAGCCACATATTGCCCGTGCTGTTGAACACCGATACCGTGACGATGCCTGTGAGCGCCAACATCGCGCCGATAGACAGGTCAAGTTCGCCCGCGATCATCAGCATCGTGATACCAATGGAAGCGATGAGATACGGTGACATCTCGCGCATGAGGTCGAGATACATCCGCGACTCACTTGCCGCCGGAACTTGCAGCACGAAGAAGCCGATCACCACCAGCAGCAGCACCAGCAAACCAACCTCGGTTTGCCGCGCCAATCGTCGCAGCAGGCCGGGAGCGGGCGATGTCGTGGTCTTTGTTTCGAGATAGGTCGTGGCCATTAGTTAATGCCTCTTGCTGCCGCCGCTAGGGGTTCCGCTGTCGTCGCCGCCGTCATCAGCATTTCCTGTGTCGCCTCTGCGCGAGAGAACTCGCCCGTGATTTCGCCCTTCCGCACCACGAGGATACGGTCAGCGATGCCCAGAACTTCCGGCAGTTCGGTTGACAGCACCAAAAGCCCCATGCCGTCGTGGGCCATCTTGTTAATCAAGCGGTAGATTTCCGCCTTTGAACCCACGTCAATGCCGCGTGTCGGCTCGGACAAAATCAACACTTTCGGGTTTTGCAGCAGCCAGCGCCCGATCAACGTTTTCTGCTGGTTGCCGCCGCTCAATAAGCGCACTTTACGGCTTATCGTCGGCGTTTTAATGCCTAACTGCTCGACATAGCTGGTGGCTGCTTTGGCCTCTGCGCGGAACGAAATCCACGAGAAACGGGCGAAACGTCGCAGCGCCGTGAGGCTGAGGTTCTCTTTGACCGAAAGCAGCATCACGAGGCCATCTTCTTTGCGGCTCTCGGTTAGCAGCCCTAAGCCGCCATGAATCGCGTTCACGGGCGAATTGGGCTTGATGATTTTGCCATCAAGCGTGACTGTACCCGTGCGCTCAGAATCACCAAACAGCGCCCGCCCGATAGTATGAACGCCAGCGCCCATCAGCCCGAACACCGCTACCACTTCGCCAGCACGCACCGTGAGATTGAGGTTTTGCACACCGCCGCCGCTCACATCACGCACTTCCAGCAGCGTTTTGCCGATTTGCGTCTCGGTCTTGGGGAACAGGTCGCGCACTTCACGCCCGACCATCCACTCCACCAGTTGATGCGGCTGGGTCTCGCTAACGGGCTTGGTGACGATGCGCTGCCCATCGCGGAACACGGTCACGCGGTCAGCGATCTGGTAGATTTCGTCCAGCTTGTGCGAGACATACATCACGCCCACGCCGCGACTCTTGAGCGTGGTAATCAGCGCGAACAGCTTTTCAACTTCGGTGGGGCTGAGGGCCGATGTCGGCTCATCCATGACGAGGATTTGCGCCTGACGCGACAGCGCCCGCGCAATCTCGACAAGCTGCTGTTCAGCCACACGCAGTTGGTCGATGGTGGTGTGCGGGTCGATGTCTAAGCCGAGTTCTTGCAGCAGTTCGCCGGTGCGTGAGTACAGCGTTTTCCAATCGACCCTGCCGAATGAAGCGCGTGGATAGCCGCCCAGAAACACGTTCTCAGCCACGCTCAAGTTCGGGCACAGGTCGAGTTCTTGATAGACGACTTTGATGCGCTGCTCAATCGAATCAATCGGGCTGCGGAAGGTGACTGCCTGCCCGTTCACACGCATCGTGCCCGCATCCGGCTGATAAATGCCCGCGATGATCTTGATGAGCGTCGATTTGCCCGCGCCATTTTCACCGATCAGCGCGTGAACTTCGCCGGGACGCAGATCAAAATCGACGTTATCGAGCGCAACTGTGCCGGGAAATGTTTTGGTGATGCCCTGCATCTCTATGAGGTGGCCGTTGTTTGCGCTCATCGTTAGTCCTCGCCTACACTGCGCCGCCGTCGGGCATCGAGGAACACCGCCAGCAGGATAATCAAGCCGTTGACGGCCACCTGCCAGCTTGAATTGATGTCCAGCAGAATAATGCCGTTGTTCAACACGCCGAGCAGCAGCACCGCGAATAACGTGCCGATAAGCGAGCCGCGCCCGCCTTGTAAGCTCGTGCCGCCAAGCAGCACCGCGCCGATAACTTCGAGTTCAAAGCCGAAGCCAGCGTTGTTCTGACCGGAGTTCAAACGCGACAGCAAAATGATCGCACTCACCGATGCCAACATGCCCGTAATCACAAAACACGCCCACTTAACCATGTTGACGCGAATGCCAGCCATCGCCGCCGCACGTTTGTTGCCGCCGACTGCCTGCACGTAGCGCCCGAAAGTCGTGCGCGAGAAAATCAAATAGAAGATCACAAACACCGCCGCGAAAATAGCCACCGGCCACGGTATCGGGCCGATGAAGCCGTTGCCGATTGCGGCAAATGCGGGCAGTGTCGTGCGGTTTTGTACCGCCGCGCTGGTGAAGGCATATGAAAGACCGCGCACAATCGACAGCATGGCCAGCGTGGCGATCAGCGAATTAATCCGCAGCCACAACGTCGCTATCGCGCTCACGGTGGCGATCAGCGCGCCCAGTGCTAGCCCGACGATGATCCCTGTGAATAAGTCCTGCGTCTGGTTTATCACGCTCATCACCACGACACCGATAAACGCCTGCATCGAACCGACAGACAGATCAACCTCGCCTGCGGTAATCAGTAGCGTCATGCCCATCGCCGTGATGGCCGTCATGGATACCTGACTGAGCAGCACACCGACGTTGCGACCCGTCAAAAATACGGGTGAGGCGAACGTCAGCACGACGCACAGCACGACCAGAATGATAAACAGGATGCCTTCTTGAGTGCGTAACAGCCAGTTCACCAGCGTCGTGGTCGACGACTGCGGCGCATCGAGGTTGGCGCTAACAGGACTACGAGCGTCAGTTTGCATAAACACCTATCCAAAAATTTCTTTTATTTTTCGTCGGTAGGGGCGCAGTATGCTGCGCCCCTACAACGCTTTTCGCGTAGGGGCACGATGCATCGTGCCCCTACAATATTGGTTCGCTTAGGAAGCCGCTTCCATCGGTTCGACCACATCAATCGGAAGTTCCGAGATGGCGTCGAAGTTTGCTGTGAACGTGCCGTCCTCGTTCTGGGTATAGTAATCAGCCAGATTGTCCGCCGTTACGGGCAGCGACGGGGCGATCAAGTGCGCGGGCAGTTCCACGCCGTTGAAAGCCGCAACTGCTGAGTCGATCAGCAAGCGTCCCTGATATTCGGGGAACATGGCCGCGGATACCATATAGGGGCCGCCTTCGAGCAGCGCGTTCTTGCAGGCCAAGCCTTCGCAGCCGAAGCCGACGACCAACAGGTTTTCGGTGTCGAGACCCGCAGCCGTGTACGCTTGCAAGCCGCCCAAAGCCGAGTCGTCGTTGATGCCGAAGATGATGTTCACGTCGGGGTTGGCGGTCAGCGCGTCAGCCGAGACCGTAACCGCCGCGTCTTTCAAGCCGCTGCCATCGACAGACTGCACGACTTCTGCTTCGGGGATAACCGATTGAATACCAGCGACAAAGCCAGCCGAACGCGCAACCGTCGAGGACAGCGCGGGTAGACCAACGTCAAGAATGCGCGCTTCGCCGTCGAAGTTCTCTACCGCGTAGTTGCCGGCCCATATGCCGACCTGATAGCCAGCCGTGTAGTCGTCAATCGAAACCAGCGTGTAGCAGCCATCGGTTTGTGAGCCTTCGCAGATGACCGACACGCCTTCTTCGCTGGCGCGCTCAATCGTCGGGCCGGAAGCATCTTCGTTCACAGGCGTGAACACCAGCACTTCTAGCCCCTGCGCGATGTAGTCATCGACTGCCGCCAGCGAGATTTGCAGGTCGAGGTTGGCGTCGTTGATCGAGAACTCGATACCATATTCTTCAGCGCGAACCACTTCCCCAGCCGTCAAGTTCTGATACCACTCGTGAACCAGATAGTTGGTGACGTGGCCGATTGAAGGCGGCACCGTCCAGCCTTCCGGTAGTTCGCCCGGAATCATGCCGCGCACCATCGCTTCGCCTTCGGACATGGCCGGTTCTTCGGTAGCATCTTGAGCCGTGACCAACATCCCGCTCAGGGAGAAAATGACCAGAAATATCGCCAGTACAAATGGCAGCCGTTTGCTTGTGTTCATCAAAAAATCTCCTACTTTAGTTATTCTCTGGACAAAAATTGCAATCGACCCTTGCGTGTTCAATTCATCCGCACCTCCTTAATAATGGTCGCTGTCATTGCAAGTTGGATACCTCGCCCGCGATCAAAACGCGGATGCCGCGATGGGATAAATCCAATCGCTGCGAGGCCGTAATCCCCATATCGGTAATCAACGTATCGACGGCATCGAGGCCCGTCATGTGGAAATCAGCTTCGACATCTAAAATCGTGTGGTCAGCCAATACGATGACTTCTCGCGCCGCCGTAATCATGGCGCGCTGCACTTCCGCTTTCATCTCCGTCGCGGACGAAACCCCAAATTCAGCCGAAAGGCCGTCAGCGACGATAAAGGCTTTATCGGCGCGTATATCGCGCAGCAGCAGTTGAGCGCCGCGACCCAACAATGAACGGGTAGTACCGTCGAACTTGCCGCCTGTGACGATCAAATCGACGTTGGGATAGCTTTGTAAACGTTGCAGCAGGTTCACCGAATTGGTAACGACGGCGATATTCGGACAATCGCGCAGGAACGGGGCCATATATTCCGTCGTCACGCCCGCATCGAGGATGATCGTGTCGCCATCATCGACATATGAGGCGGCCAGCTTACCGATCAGGCGGCGCAGTTCGCGGATTTCGTCGCTGAAATCGTCTTTCCAATCGTTGACGCGCACTTCGATGCCATACTCGGCGGCGCGGTTATGTACCGCTTTGACGATGTTTTGATACCACTCGTGGGTACGGTAAAGGATGGCGAAGGAGATGGTGCGGTTCTTGATCTCGTGGACGGGCCGCTGCCACATCGGATCAACCAGTTCGGCAAAGCGCTCCGGTATCAGTTCCCAGTCGCGCCCTTTGCGAGTGTAGTAACTTTTGAGCGTGTCGTGCGTCATGATGCGGTAGGGCGTGATGATGGCATCAGGGACAGCGCCGCCTTCCCACAGGTGAACTATCGCGTCAATCGCCAACCGACCCACGATTTCGGGGAACAGCGCGGCACATGCTTTCAATGGCGAGTCTTGCGCCAGCACATCCAGCAGCGTTTTACCCTCGCCGCCTGTGACGACGGCGATGAGGTCAGCCGGATCGTTGTCGAGATCGGCGTGAGCTTGAATGCCTGCCAGCACCGAATCGTCATTGATGCCGAAGATAATATTGATTTCGGGGTGCAGATGCAGTGCATCCCGCGCAACGCCATAGGAATGGTCGTAGAGGCCATTGCCATCCACCGTAAACACCTTGACGCTGCTGACGTTGGCGCTCAGTCCGTCGATGAAGCCGCGACTGCGTTCGCGGGTATTGGGTAGGCTTTGCAGCGTGATGTCCAGCAGATGTGCGCTCGTGCCGCCATGCTGCTTGAAATAGCGCCCCGTCCATTCGCCAAGCGCATGACCGACTTCATAGTTGTCGTGGCCCAGATACAGACCATTTTCCTGTGGACACGATTCTGCGATGAGTGGAATGCGTTTGCGGAGAGCGCGTTCGCGGAGTGTATGCGCCACGCGGTCTGGCACGGGCGGTAGAATGAGCGCGTCCGCGACGGTTTCTTCGCTGTCGCCGTTGGTCGTCGGCAGGAACGCCGCCCAATCAAAGCCGCTGCCGATGCTCACCGCGCCGCCGTGTGTGCGCTTGAGCAGGCTCAACTGTTCCAGCTTTTTCAGGTCGCGGCGAATGGTGACTTCGGTGACACCGAAGCGTTCCGCGAGGTCTCTTACCGAGCCTGTGCCGTCACGGTTGATAACAGAAACAATATCGGTTTCGCGTTTACCAAGAAACATTAAAATTTTCGTTTAATGATCGAATAATGATCGTTTATGTTCTTTGTTGCAGAGCGTATTCCAACTTGCGCGCTTTGTCAAGCAAGTGTGAATGCGCGTAAGACGTTCGCGGTGATGCGCGATACGTTATTGTTGTAGTCGTTGTGCGACAAACTACCGCACCACGTTATCGACCCCACCGAAAACACCGCGCCGCCGTTGGGGGTCTCGAAGTAGGTCATGTCGGCGCGCACACGCGGGTCTTGATTGGCGAGTAGGCTGCTGGAAAGTTCCAGCAAGTCTTCGATCACAGGCATGTACTGGCGGCTGTAGTTGCTGGCGGTTGCCAGCAGCAGCGTATGCGGTGGACTGCCCAATGTGAAATCCAAACGATCCATCTCATCACCTGCCGCGCCGCCAAGCACTAACCCGAAATTGCCGATGATCTCATCAGGGGCGATACCCTCAAAAATGAAGGCGGCACGCTCATCGAAACTTCCCGGCTGACGGGTATACGCGGGTGTCGGTGAGTGCCAGCCATCGCCGCTGAAGCCAACGCCAGCAATCTGGTTGGGCGTTTTGCCGCGATGTCGCCACAAGCCGCCCATCTCGCCCGTCGCGCTGTGATACTGCTCGCCCGGCGCGGAGTTCCACGCCCGTGTCCCTGAATTGCCACGCCTAACCTCAACGATGTGCGGGCGTTCAGGGTCGATGGCTGTCACCCAGTAATAGCCGTTCGCGCCTAACGACATCAGCTTGCCGCCGTTCGCTAGATAAGACTCCAGCGCGGAGAGCATCGGCGTCGTCCAATATTCGGGATGCATACCGCTCATCACGACACGATAATTGGACAGAAGTTCCACGCCTTCGTGGTGCAAATCCTCGTCGGTAATCACGTCATAGTCGAAGCCCTGCGCCTCTAACCAGTCCACGAGGTACAGATCAGCGCCGAGATGACGCGGCGCGCCGACCAGCCACATGCGGTAATTCGGGCGCATGTTGACAATCGGCCTTAGCCGCGACGAATAGCAGCAGCCGCTCCCATCGGAATGCACGTCGTAGATCGACATGGCGAATTCGGGATGCTGCTCCAAGTAGACGTCGAGCGGGTCTTTGACGAGAGGTCGATTGGTAATGCCCGCCGAGTGCAGAGGAAGCCCCGCCAGACGTTCGTTCGCGTAGGCGAGATAGGTCAGCGTCGGCACGAGGATAACGGCTTTTGCTGTCGGTTTTCCACGCTTGGGGCGCACGGCAAACGGAATGTAATCAACATGTTCGCCATCGCTATCCTTAGCGCGCAGACGAGCGGCATAGATGCCGCTTTTCGTGCCATCGGGGATGCGCCACTCGAAATCCGTTTCCCACTTCGCATCTTCTAAATCGTCGTCGTGAAAGTGAATCGCGCCATACTGCGACGGCGCGTGTTTGAAGTCATAGTGAGTGGTGTCCCAATTGTGGCCGGTCACGGCGCGCATCGGCATGTTGACCACGACGCCGTGCAGCCCATGAGGGCCGATGTCTGTCACCGTTGCTGATGCCATATCCCGCGAAAAATCCCACGCTGCAACCAGATCATCACCGCCAACTTCGAGAGGCGAAGCATCGGCTTTCAGCCGTTCGATTTCGTCAGCACTTAAAGCACGGGAGAAAATGCGCGGGCTGTCGATCTTGCCGTTATATACTTCATAAATATCGTCATCGACTGTGGCGATACACAACGGTGAGTCGTTTTGACCACTGCTTGGAAGTGTCGTCTCTAGTTCAACGATGGCCGACGTTTCTTCGAGCGGATAATTTGAGAGCGGAAGCTGGTAGAGCGTTAGCTTTTGCTT
>JACMMD010000701.1 GCA_014379235.1 Anaerolineae bacterium | reverse complement strand
TTGGTATCCAACAAAGTGCGCGAACTTGGCGGCAGCGACGAGATTCTCACGCGGGTCGAAAATCTTGAGCAGGCGGTTAATCGTGCCGCAGAAGTGGCACAGTCCGGCGATGTGGTGTTACTCTCGCCGGGAGGGACGAGCTACGACGCTTACAACGATTTTGAGGAACGCGGCGAACATTTCCGACAATTAGTTTCGCGCTTGTGAGGCCGCGTTATAATGGAATAGAAGTTATGTCATTGCAAATATGAAACATCCTAGTAGACTGTCGCAAAAGTTTTGATAGATAGGCAGTGGGCTTAAGCCCACTGTTCCCAATCTTTGGAAATTAATGCGATGGACTACTAGCCGGATAATTGATGCTCCGGTAAAAATTGGTAACGATAAGCTCTAAGGTTAGTGGATGGCGAACCGACGGAATTCACAGCCGTATGTAGACGCTGACGTGGATGTAGAGGCCGCGCTTCAAGCTGTATCGCAGATTGGCGCGCCGCCAGTCGCGCCCGTAATCACGCCGGAAGTGCCAGCATTCGTCGATGAATCCGTGCCACAAGCCGCGCCGCAGAATGCGCCGCGACCTGTTCGCCCTGATCCGTCGCGCACACGAACGAAACCCGTGACGGCGGAAGAACTACGCGCCGTTCCACAGAAAAAGCATTTCTTGGCGACGCTGGATATGTCGCTGATTATGGTCGTCGGTATGCTGCTGGCGATGGGGCTGATGATGGTGTTCAGCACGACGTTCGACTGGAGCTACCAGTTGTACGGCAGCGAAGCCACGATCTTTTTACAACATGTGCGTAATGTGGGCATCGGTCTGGTGATTATGGTGCTGCTGGCGGCCATTGATTACCGGATATGGCGGCGTTTCGCGGTGCTGATTCTGGCGTTCACCATTTCCAGCTTGATCGCGGTGCTGCTGTTCGGTGACGAGCGTTTCGGTGCGCGCCGCGCTTTCATCGACGGTTCGTACCAACCCGGTGAATTGGCCGAATTGGTCGTCGTGCTCTACATGGCGGCGTGGCTCGGCGCGAAGGGTTCGAAGATTAGCAGCATCACATATGGTTTGCTGCCCTTCGCTATTCTGGTGGGTGTGGTCGGCGGATTGGTGCTGCTGCAACCTGACCTCAGCACAGCGGCGGTGATTTTTGTCACGTCCGGCGTAATGTTCTTCCTCGGCGGCGCGAACCTGATGCAGCTTGGTGTCGCGGGCGGTGTGGCTGGAACGATTGGCTGGCTCATTAGTCAGCGCTTGGCCTACGCGCAAGACCGTGTAACATCCTACATCTCCGGTATTACTGACCTCACGCAGGCAAACTATCACGTTCAGCAAGCGGTGATCGCGTTCCTCAACGGCGGTTGGACGGGTGTCGGTTTGGGTGAAGGACGCCAGAAATTTGGCTTCTTGCCCGCGCCGCACACCGATAGTATTTTCGCGGTCATCGGCGAAGAACTGGGCATGATCGGTGCGGCGCTGGTGGTGCTGCTGTATGTGGTGTTCGTTATTCGCGGCTTCCGCATCTCGCGCAAAGCAATCGATCCGTTCGGCTCACTGCTGGCGGCGGGCTTGACGCTGTGGGTGGTGACGAAAGCGCTGCTGAATATCGCCGTTATGACCGCCGTTCTGCCTTCGACGGGTGTCCCGCTGCCACTGATTAGCTTTGGTGGCTCGTCGTTGGTGGTGCTGATGGGCGGCGTCGGCTTGTTATTGAGCGTGGCGCGGGTAGCGGCACGTAATCAGAATGCGACAGATCGAGATCGAAGGACAACCATCAGTGCGACTAATGATCGCGGCAGGGGGAACCGGGGGCAGCGTGTACCCCGCGCTGGCGATAGCCGAGGCGATTCGCGCAAACGCGAAAGCGTCCCAACCAACCCACACAGCAGCCCTTCCCGCCGCTGAGTTGTTCTTCGTCGGCAGCATGGATGGATTTGAGCGCCCACTGGTCGAGGCTTCCGGTGTCACGTTTGATCGTTACGACGAAGTGCGCTCCGGGCCGCTGCACGGTGTTGGGCTGCCAAAGGCGCTGGTGAGCGCGGCGCAAATCATCGCGGGTACGGCGCAGGCTGTCGGTTTAATTCGACGTTATCAACCGAAGGCGCTGCTGCTGACAGGCGGTTGGGTCGGTGTTCCGGTGGCGTTAGCGGCTTGGCTGCTGCGCGTTCCGGCGTTGATTTTCCTGCCCGATATTGAGCCGGGACTGACAATTCGTGTTCTGAAAACCATCGCGCAGCGCGTGGCCATCACCGTTCCCGACTCATCAGTGTATTTTCGTGATGGGCAAACTGTCGTCACGGGCTATCCGGTGCGGCAGGATGTGCAGGATGCTGCAAAGCCGGACTCTCGCGCCGAAGCGCTGGCGCATTTCGGCTTAGACCCTGCGCTCAAGACGCTGATGGTGTTCGGTGGCAGTCGAGGAGCGCGCAGCATCAATCTCGCGCTGCTGGACATTCTGCCCGATCTATTGAGCGAAGATTTGCAGATCATCCACGTCACCGGAACGCTGGATTGGCCGGATGTGGAAGCGCGGCGAAACACGTTTGCCGATCAAACGGCGCTGGCTCGATATCATGCTTATCCGTATTTGCACAACGATATGGGGTTGGCATTGGCGGCGGCTGATCTGGTGGTCAGCAGGGCGGGGGCAAGCATTCTGGGCGAATTTCCGTTGTTTGGAGTACCATCTATTTTGATTCCGTATCCATATGCGTGGCGTTACCAGAAGGTCAACGCGGATTATCTGGCAGACCGTGATGCCGCAATCCGCATGGATGACGAACGTATGAAGGATGAATTACTGCCGACTATTCGGCGTTTACTGGCTGACCCGGCGCGTTTGTCGCAGATGGGCCACAATGCCGCCGCTCTTGCACAACCCGCCAGCGCGGGACGTGTCGCAACCGAGCTGCTGCGGCTCGCGGGGGAAAACGTATGATTCAACTCGTTACGATTATGTGGGTGATGGCTGTCTTTTTCGCCATTATCGGTTTCTTGCGCGGGTGGGGACGTGAGGTGATCGCCAGTGCTGGCATTATCCTCGGTCTGTTCGCGTTGTTTCAGTTCGATGGACTGATACGCGGGACGCTGTTGACGGGTGCGCCGCGTGAGCAGGTGTATCTGGTGCAGACGGGCATTTTCATCGCCATCGTCTTTTTTGCCTACCAGCAGCGCGCATTGCAGCGCGGCGCGGGCAGCACGGGCGGTGGTCGTGATAACCTGCAAGAGGGCGTACTCGGCGGACTGCTGGGCTTCCTGAACGGCTATCTGATCTGGGGTTCGCTGTGGTACTTCATGGACATCAATGAGTACCCGTTCTCGCCCTACATCATCGCGCCTGCTCCCGGCTCACCCAGCGATCAAGCGCGTAATCTGCTGCCGCTGGTGATTCTCGGCGGCGGCCCCGGCGGTACGGGTGATCTGCTGGCGGTGGCTGTGATTGTTCTGTTCCTGTTCGTACTCATTGTCATTTAGCTCACCGTAGGGGCGCTTCGCGAAGCGCCCCTACCACAGCCGTATTATTAAGCTAGGAATTACGCCGTGCATCTCGTTCCCGGTCAACATATTCATCTCGTGGGCATCGGCGGATTCGGGTTGTCCGCGATTGCGCGGGTGCTGCTCCAGCAGGGCTACATGGTGTCCGGCTCGGATAAGGCACGTAACGCGCTGGTGTTGGGGTTGGAACGCGAAGGCGCGATCATCTACGATGGACACAATCCGCGCTACGTCGAAGGCGCGGAAATGCTGATTGTGTCGTCAGCAATCCCGGCGGAACACACCGAAATCATGGCGGCGCATGAACTGGGCATTCCGGTCTACAAACGCTCGGACATCATCGCGGCGATCATGGCCGGGCAGCACGCCATCGCCATCGCGGGTACACATGGCAAGACGACCACAACCGCCATGACGACCCACATTCTGCTGGAAACCAACCAGCGCCCTAGCTACATCATTGGCGGCATTCTGCGGAACTCCGGCACGAACGCCAGCATCGGCACGGGTGATGCCTTCGTCATCGAGGCCGACGAATACGACAATATGTTTCTCGGCCTACGGCCACAGGTCGAGGTTGTGACCAACGTCGAATACGATCACCCTGATTTTTTCCCGACACCAAACAGTATGATCGACGCTTTCTCGCGCTTCGTCGGTTTGCTGCCGCAAAACGGCCTGTTGATCGTCTGTGTTGATGATCCGACGGCGGCCATCTTTGGCAGAAATCGGCTGGTGGCGCGGCTGCCCGTAGCCACTTATGGCATCGAGAATCAGTTGGCGACGTGGCAAGCCGTCAACGTGCGCGTCGATTCTGGCGGCTTCAACACGTTCGATGTGATCCACGATGGCCGCCAGATGGGGACGGTACAGCTTGCGCTCCCCGGCGACCATAATGTGCAGAACGGCTTGGCGGCGCTGATCG
>JACMMD010000700.1 GCA_014379235.1 Anaerolineae bacterium | reverse complement strand
GATAGTCCAAGCCGAGCTTGAACATCTCCATATTCAGCAGTGTTCCGGCGATGCCTTCGTTGTTCTCCAATTGCAGCGGCAGATGTCCGGTGAAGTAGGCCATGTTGTCAGCGATGTCCTCGTCTGTGACCAGTTCATCGCTGATGCGTCGCAGTTCACCAACGATGCTTTCCAACGCCAGTTCGACGTTCGCAGGGTTGACGCCTGCTGACACCATCCACGGCCCCGGCCCATGACCACCCTCGACGCTGCTGTAGGCATAATAGGCCAAGCCGTGCTGTTCGCGCACCACGTCACCGATGCGCCCCATCATCCCGAACTGACCGAGAACGCTGTTGACCATCGTCGCCGCCATATAGTCATCGGCAAAACGCGACGGCCCCGGCACACCCATCACGATGTCAGACTGCGATTTACCCGGCAGCGGCACAAACACGCGCCGATTCTCCGGTACAGGTGGTACTTCGGGCAGTGTCGGCGGCTGTGGTTGATTGGTGTTCTGCCAATCGGCCAAGCGCTCACGCACAATGTTGATCGCGTCCGCCGCTTTGACCGCGCCGACGATCACAACAGCCATGCCCTGCGGGCCGTAGTGCTTGGCATGGAAAGCGCGCAAATCCTCTATAGCGAGGGTAGGAATGGTCTGTAATGACCCGCCGCTGGCGTAGTGATAAGGATGGCCTTCGGGATATAGGTTCTCGCGGAAGGCGCGGTTGGCACGGTAGCGCGTATCCTGATTGCGGATTTGCAGGCCAGTCATGATCTCGCCGCGCAGCCGTTCGACAGGCTTTTCGGGGAAAACAGGATTACGCAGCGCATCGGCAAGGATGTCGGCCACTGTCGGCAAATCTTCAGCAAGCGAATGACCGAAGAAGCTAGTATTGAACACGCCGCCGCCGAAGCTCAGGCTTGCGCCGATCTCTTCAAGCTCTGTGTGAATCGTGTTAAAGTCGCGCTTCTGTGTGCCGCGCAGGAGTGCGCTGGCCGTCATCGCGCCGAGTCCGCTTTTCTCTGGCGTTTCGTAGAGGCTGCCTGCGCGTACTGCGCCCGTGATAACCACCGACTGCGCGGCGAAGTTTTCGTAAACCAGAATCGTGATGCCGTTATCCAGCACGACGCGGGTGATGTTCTCCGGGCCGGGCAGAGACGGCTTGTTGTTATTCGTCGCCATCTTCGTATCCTTCCATATCGTCGCCCTCGCCCATACCTGTCGGGACGAGCCAGCCAGTTACGCGGTTCTGTGAGCGCAGGTAGCGCTCCGCCACTGCGCGAACGTCGGCGACTGTCGCCGCTTCGATGCGTTCCATGTAGTGTTCCATCCACTGATGATCGCCGATGTGTTCAGCGAAACCAAGCCAGTACGCTTGACTGCTGACGCGCTCGTTACCGTAGGCGAACAGCGCCCGCGACTGTTTCTTAGCTTTGTTGAGTTCGGCCTCGGTGATGTCCTCGTCACGGATACGGTCAAGCTCGGCGTTCAGCGCGGCTTCGGCCTCTTCCAGCGTATGACCATCGCGCACGGTGACAGTGATGGCGTACAAGTAGGGGTCGAGCGTCGCGCTCACGCCGCCATCCACCGACGCGGCGACTTCGGTTTCCACCAGCGCTTTGTACAAACGGCTGGTCTTGTTGCCGACGCTGCCACCGGGCCCGCTTGCGCCGTTCAGCACCGCGTCCATCACGTTGAGCGTAAACCAGTCATCGTGAGTCGCGTCAGGGATACGGAAGCCAACTTGCAAGAACGGCGTATTACCGGGACGCTCCACGGTGACACGCCGTTCGCCCATCTGCTCCGGCTCTGCGCGCACGAACAGTTCGGGCGTATCCGCCGCCGGAATAGCGCCGTAGAGTTCATTGATACGCGCCAGCATTTCGTCGCTGTCAAAGTCGCCCACCGCGATAGCGATGGCGTTGTTGGGCGCATAGTAGTTCTGATAATGTCCGTACAGGTCGTCGCGGGTCATGGTCAGCAGGTCTGCCATGTCACCGATGATCTCGTGGTGATAGCCATGCACACGGAACGCCGCCGCTTGCAGTTCTTCACCGAGCCAGAACATCGGCTGATTTTCCATACCCTGCCGCTCGGAGATAATCACCGTGCGTTCGGACGCCACTTCTTCGGCCTCGAACAGCGCGTTGACCATGCGATCCGCTTCCAGCCGCAGCGCGAGGTCGATGCGGTCTGCGGGCATCACCTCAAAGTAGGCGGTGTGATCGGGGCCGGTGTGCGCGTTCCATGAGCCGCCTTCACGGTCAATCGCCCGATCCAACATCGAGGCCGGGAAATCGGGCGTGCCCTTGAACATCATGTGTTCGACCCAATGCGAAATGCCTGTCTGCCCCGTGCGCTCGTTGCGACTGCCGATGCGGTAGCGCACCCACCAGCTAATGATCGGCGCGCTGTGAACCTCTTTCAGCAGCACGATCATGCCGTTATCGAGCGTGTGTCGGGTGACGTTGTTAGAGTTCGTATTGCTCATTGTATTCCTTCTAGCTTTCAGCCGGTCAGCGCGCTGAGTACAGCTTATCAGCCATCAGCTTTTTATCTTGACTAACTACGGTAATTATAATGCGGGCGACACCTGTGTCGCCCCTACAAAAGACTAGCTTTTAGCCGGTAGCGATTAGCTCTTAGCTTTTGTCTTGGCTGACTAGCTGATCGCTAGGTGCGATGTACGGCGACCCGACAGCGATATAACCATAGCCGCGCTTCGCCAGTTCTTCGTAATCGGGAATCATGCGCCGCCCGTCGATGATGAGATAAGGCGGCTTGCAGGTCTGCTCAATCGTGCCGGACAGCCCGCGAAACTCTTCCCAATCTGTCGAGATGAACAGCATATCGCTGCCATTGAGCGCGTCTTTCACGCTGTCATGATAACTGATCTTCTCGTACAGGTGGTTCTTTTCGGGGTTGAAGAAGCGCTTGGCTTCGTGGATAGCCAACGGGTCATAAGCGCGGATTTCACGCACACCGCGCGCCAGCAAACCCTCAGCCACTTGCAGCGACGACGCATCACGCATGTCGTTGGTGCGCTGCTTGAACGCCAGCCCCAACAGCGCCACGCTCTTATGGTTGAAGTTCACATCGGCTTCACGCATGGCGCGGTCTATCAGATAGGTTTTCTGATACTCGTTGATGGTGTACACCGATTGCAGCAGATTGGCATCCGCTCCGGCGGTTTTCATCTGATAGATCAGCGATTGAATATCCTTGCCGAAGCACGAGCCGCCCGCGCCGTTAGACACATAGGAACCCCATGTGCTGATACGCGCATCGGATGTCACGCCGCGCTTCAAATCTTCCATCCGCACGTTGGGGAATGCCTCGCCGAGCCGTGCGCCGACACCGTTCCAGAACGAGATATACGTCAGCAGCAGCGTATTGGCCACATACTTGATGGCTTCGGCGGTTTCGGGCGTGGTCTCGATGTAGCGAATACGAACGTGATTGTAGAACTGCGAATAGATGCGGCGCATGATGACTAAATCTTCTTCGCTGTCTGCGCCAACGACCACACGGTCAGGCCGCCGCGATTTTTCTACCGCGTCGCCTTCGGGCAAAAACTCAGGGTTGGACGCGATGCCGAAGTTCGGGACGTTGTGTTCCTTGAGGATGTTCTCAAGCTGGCGGGCCGTGCCCACGGGAACAGTGCTTTTGTTAATCAGCACCACGCGCTTCTTGTCTTTGCGCTTGGCCAGCAGCGATGCGATGTGGTTCAGCGCGTCGAAATAATAGCTCAAGTCCGACGAGCCGTTGGGCTTGGGCGGCGTAGGTAAGCACAGGAAGAAAGCGTCTACGCCTTCGACCACATCCGTGATGTCATTGGTGAAAAATAGGTAGCGATCCATCGTTTCTTCGATGATGTTGGCCAGTCCCGGCTCGTTGACGTAATGCTCGATCTTCTCGGCATCGCCTGAACGATAGGCCGCGAGGCGCTTTTCGTCGATGTCGTAAGCGTAGACTTCGTGACCGTACTCCGAACAGACGGCGGCGTGAGTCAGCCCCACGAACCCCGTTCCGACGACGATGATTTTCATATTGGTCGCTGCTCCATGTTCCATTGGACGAAAGCCCACACAGTAGGCCGTATCTGCATTCTAGCCGGAGAATCCATTCTCCGGTCAAAAGGTGTCCGGGGATTAAAATCCCGGCTAGAGAACTCAACAATCTTGTAGGGGCAAGTCATGACTTGCCCGATGCTATTTTTGATTAGATGGCCAGCCCTGTTCTAATATATCTGACCATAAACCGAGCAGTTTAATTTGTTCCACGATTTCATCAAAGCAGCTAACCCAACGGCCCGCAGACATCCCCCTGCTTATCGCTTGCTGCTCTAAGAACTCTACGATTTCTTCAACCGCTGTGAAGCCTACCTCTCGTAATCTGAGGCGACAATCCTCACTGACATTGAAATCATCAATCGTCATAGCGCATTTACATTGTATGACCGCCGCCGACGTGTAAGAGTTGACCTGTCACCCAGCGCGCTTGCTCGGACGCGAGAAATACGGCCACGTCCGCAATATCTTCGGGATAGCCGATGCGCTTGAGCGGTGTATCCGGCACGAGCGCCGCTTCCAGCGCGGACGTAATCCAACCCGTTTGTGTCGGGCCGGGCGAAATCACATTGACGGTGATGCCGAACTGCCCCAACTCCCGAGCCGCCGAACGGCTGTAGGATTCGAGCGCAAACTTGCTCGCGCCATAGGATGCTTCACTCGGAAATGCATATGAACCGCTGGTACTAATGTTGATGATACGTCCCCACGCCGCCTTACGCAGAACATGGCGGCGGGCGAACTCGGTCATTAGCAGCACACTAGCGCGGGTGTTGACCGCGAAATGGTGATCGTGGCTGGCGGCGCTGATGGTGGCAATGCCGCCGCTCATCCACAGTTCGGGCAGCTTATTGTTGAGTTCGCTGGCGGGCGGCAGAAACGTATCCGCTTGCCACGATGCCGCGTTATTCACCAGTACATCCAGCGGCCCGAACGCGGCCTCTACCCCATCAAATAACGCCGGAATATCCGCCGGATTCGACAGATCAACTTCGGCGGAATCCGCCGTACCGCCCGCTTCACGGATGGCACTCACAACTGCGTCAGCGTTGGCGGCCTGCTCACGAGCGAAGAATGCCTCTCCCGCTTCGGAAGATGAATCGCCCACTATCGCATCGTTCGAACGCAGATAGGTGACGAACACCTTCGCGCCCTGTGCTGCCAGCGCCTTCGCAATCGCCGCGCCGATGCCATGATTCGCGCCCGTCACCAGTGCGATTTTGCCTTGCAAGCGGGGGTCGATCATTGGAAGCTACTGCCAGTCCTGCTTGAGGATGATCTGCGCCACACGCCGCCCCATCTCCACCGAGTAATTCGTACCTCTATCCCACGGGTAAACTTGGCTCATGCTGGCCCAATAGACACCGGGCAGGGGCGTCACCAGCGGCGGAATCTTAGCACTGTGATTGATGCCGGGAACAGGTTGCGCGTAAGGTGCTTTGAACAGCCATGACTTACGTATCCAGCTCGGATTGAAATCCTGATTGAAGCGCGGCAAGATCGATACGAAACGCATCGTCAAATCCTTGTCGCTCATCGTGAAATACTCGTGATCGGCGGGCACATAATCGCCCAAGTACAGCAGATGGTCGCCGTTGTAGTGTTCTTTGTCCATCCAGTTGGTATGCTCGACCAGCGCCAGAAATGGAAATTGGCTCTGCTTCTTATCGGGCGTGGTCGAGGGCAGATTCAGCCAGTACGTGCCGTCCTTCATGAACTGGCGATCAAGCGCCAGCACGAGGCACACCGCGCCGATGCTGTCCAGCGCTTCCATCTGCTTGCCATAGGGCATGTTGACCAGCGCCGGAGCCATCTTCAACATTTGTCGCGGCGACATCGTGCTAATCACACGGTCAAACTCGTGCTTCTCGCCGTTGATGACCAGCACAGGCTTCTCGTTCTCGATGAGGATTTCATCGACGCGAGTGTTCAGCCTGATCTCTGCGCCCCGCGCCTTGATCGCGTCGGCCAGCGTATCCAGAAATGCCTGAAAGCCACCCTCGAATGTGGCAAGCTGCGGCGTTCGTTTATAAATGCGCGACCACAGCCACGCCATATTGACTTCTTTATAGCGGTCTGCGAACTTGCCAATGATGAGCGGACGCCACAGTTTTTCGTAGGCTTCGTCGCCCATGTAGCGGCGCATCCAGTCATCAATGGTGTGCTTTTCGAGCGGCTGCCAGTTCTTGGTCAGCTTAAGGTAAACGCCCGCCAAGCCCATACGGACAATCGCCATGAACGACAGCGGCAGTTTCCACACCAAAAATGGCGCGTGACGCAGCGAAACCTCGACCTGAAACAGCTTGCCGTTCAGCCAATAGCTGGTTTTCTGGCCGCGAGCTATCACCTTGTCGCTGTAGCCGATTTCTTCAATCAGGCCCATCACGTCGGCATCGGACGTGAACCAGTGGTGATAGAACTTCTCCAGCGACCATTCCCAGTTCTCGTCGCGGAAGCCGCCCGCCAAACCGCCGACCTGTGCTTGTCCTTCGAACAAGATCGGTTTGTGGCCGGCACGCACCAAGTCCCACGCCGCCGCCATTCCGGTTGCGCCCGCGCCAATAATCGCTATTCTCAAGCCATCAGCCATATTTGAGTCTCTAGTCTCTAGCTTCTGTCCATCAGCGCCACCAGAGGTTCAAACCTCTGGCTAGTCATCACGGCGAAAAACCCACTGAAGCGGTTATCCCCGCCGCAGATCAATCCCTTCAGCGGGTTTGATCTATTTACCTGAGGGGTTTTGAACCCTCAGCGATAGTAAACGTTCTCTGTATTGCTCGTACCTCGTACCTTCTTTACTCGGTACTAATCGCTAAACAGCTTCGCCTTCAAGCTGACGCGCATGGGTGATCGACCCCAGATTGAGTCCTTGCCGCGCCAGAAAATACAGCCCGACCAATGTCACCGGCAGCCAGATCACCGCGTGAACCACCAGCGCGTAGGCCGTGGCCCGCGTCTCGTCGATGCCCGCCGCTATCAATACCGTCCGCACGAAAAATTCGTACACGCCAATCTGCCCCGGCGTCGCTGGAATCAACCCCGCGAGGTTGACTACGCCGACTGTCAGCAGCATCACGGCATAGCTCAGGTTGAGATCAAAGGCGAACGACACAATCCAATAGACGCTGGCCTCAATCGCCCATGACAGGTATGAAGCGACTACCGCCCCCGCCAAATCCGACGGTGAGCGCAGGCATTCCAGCCCGCCGATAACTTCTTCACCGAGATGGCGCAGCACGTCGCCCAACTTGCCCGGTAAGCGGTCAGCCACTAGCGCGACCAAGCGCCGCAGCAGGTTCGGACGAGCGGCCAATAGTAGAAAGACCGCCAGTGCTGTGAGGAACAACGGCGCAGCGACCAGCGCTACTCGTCGTACTACGGGCGATGAAATGTCGATAAACAGCAGCGGCACAAGGATAAACGTCAGCATCACCAACCCGTCGAACACGCGCTCGACCACAACCGTCGTGGTTGCACGGGCGAAGGGGATGCCGTGATTGCGCCGCAGCAGGGCGATACGCAAAATCTCGCCGCTGCGAAACGGGTAAACGTTGTTGCCCATGTAGCCGATGCTCACCAGTGGGATGATTTGTCGTAGCGACGCATTGGTCATCGAGCGCAGGAGATACTGCCAGCGCAGCGAGATTGTGGCGACAGCGGCGAAATACACCACTGCGCCCACCAGCAGCCATATCGGGTTCGCCTGCTGAATGTGTACCCAAATCGCCGCGAAATCCAACCCTTCGAAGGCTCGCCACAGGAAGAAACCGCTAATACACACACCGAGAAGGACGAGAATATAGCGTCGGGAAAATTTCATGAACACCTGCAATAGAGGTTGTAAAACAGTGACATTCGCGCCACATTGTAGCAGGCTGAACCCTTGAATTACAGCCTGAGTCAGCCTATTAGGAACAGCGCGCCATTTGTCCTTTTACACGCTTAGGTCTACACTTCCTCACTAGCAGATGTCGTGCTAATCTTGACAGCGCTCGTTGACATCTGTGATCGCAACATGCCACTTTAGCAGGGAAAGGCGGTACAGTGGACGATCAATCACTC
>JACMMD010000699.1 GCA_014379235.1 Anaerolineae bacterium | reverse complement strand
TCGCTTCAGCATCACTGTCCGGCCCCCTCTGCCACCGTCGCCACGTCTTCTTCCAAACTACCGCCCGCCATCAGTAAGCCGAGCTTTTCTTCATTGGCATCATCGATATGCATTTCGCCCATGATCCGCCCCTCGAACATCACCACAATGCGGTCACTGAGCGAAAGTATCTCGTCAAGTTCTACGGATAACAGCAGCACCGCCGCGCCTGCGTCGCGCTCTTGCACCAGTGTCTTATGCACGAATTCAATGCTGCCAACGTCGAGGCCGCGCGTCGGTTGATTAGCGATGATGAACTTAGGGCTGGCATCCAGTTCGCGCCCAAGCACCACTTTTTGCAGATTGCCGCCTGATAGCGTCTTGATCTCTTCGCCCACACGAGCCGACTTAATCTGAAAGGTGTTAACGATGCGTTGTGCTAACGTTCGCACCGAGTCAAAGCGGAAGATGCCGCGCACTGAATATGGCGCGTGTTGGTAGGATGTGACGATCACATTCTCGTCCAAGTTGGTCTTGAGGTTTAGTCCCATCACCATACGATCTTCGGGAATATGCGCCATACCCGTAATTCGCCGCTCACGGACATCAGCGTGGGTGATGTCGTTATTGAGCAGCGTAATCTTGCCACCATCAGCGGGTCGCAATCCGGCAATCGCTTCGACGAGTTCGGTCTGACCGTTGCCGCTGACACCTGACACGCCCAAAATTTCGCCGGAACGAACCGTCATACTCAGTCCGAATACCGCCGGGACATCACCCGCGCCTGCGACGAGCAAATTCTCCACCACCAGAACGTCCGCGCCGGGATTGGCGGACTCTTTATCCACCTGCAAAATCACTTCGCGCCCGACCATCAAGTTCGCCATATCACGGATGCTGACATCGGCGACGTTATGCGTACTCACCGTGCGTCCTCGCCGCAGAACCGTCACGCGGTCAGCCACATCTTTCACTTCGAGCAGCTTGTGGGTAATAAGAATAATCGTGCGTCCGTTAGCGGCCAATTTGCGAATAACCGTATATAGTTCCTGCACTTCTTGAGGCGTTAGTACCGCCGTTGGCTCGTCTAATATCAATACGCGAGCATTTCGCTGCAAGGCTTTGAGGATTTCGACGCGCTGCTGCATCCCCACCGACAAGTCAGATACCTTCGCATTCGGGTTGACAGGCAGCCCGAACTCCGCCGCGAGTTTACGTACCGCTTCCGCTTCCTGTTTGCCGTCGATGAAGCCAGCGCGGGCCGGCTCAATACCCAGCATAATATTCTCGGCAATGGTAAACGATGGCACCAGCTTGAAATGCTGGTGAACCATGCCGATGCCAAGTTGAATCGCGTCATTCGGATGCGTAATCGTGACGGGCTTCTCGTGAATGCGAATCTCGCCCTTATCCGGCGGGATTAGCCCGTACAAAATATTCATGAGCGTCGTTTTGCCCGCGCCGTTTTCGCCCACCAACGCATGAACTTCGCCCTCAAGTGCCGCAAAAGAAACGTCGTCTGTGGCGAGAACCTCTGACGACGGAAAATACTTTCGGATATGCTGCATTTCGACAGCTTGCGGCATGGCGGAACTCCGATAGTGGACAGTGAAACAGTGTGAGCAAAGGCACGATGCCTTTACTCACACTATGTTGTTCGAAGTAAAACTACTCAGCAGGCGCTAGGAGCGCGTTTGTCACCACCAGATCACCGCTCAGGATGGCCGCACGAGCTTCTTCAATCGCTGCGCGAACTTCCGGCAGCTTGGCAACCATTTCTTCCGGCCCGAACTCGTCAAACGTGCGTGAGCATGTGCCGACATCCCAACTCAGTCCGGTGAAACCTTCGGCCATACCGACGCTGGTTTCGCCGGGGGTATAGGTGTCGTTAACCACGCTTTCAACAAAGCTGAATACCGCAGTATCAACACGCTTCATCGCTGAAACGATGATCGTGCCGGGATAGGTGTCGTCCTGATTGCTATCGACACCGATGGCGAAGTTGCCAGTTTCCTCAGCCGCTTCGAGGACACCTTCACCACTGCGACCAGCAACTTGATACAGGATGTCCGCGCCCTGATCGTACAGGCTGAGGGCCAGTTCCTTGCCCGTCACCGGGTCAGAGAAGCTGCCGACGTAAGCGCGCAGCAGTTGGCAGTCGGGGCATACCGAAAGAACACCCTCTTCAAAACCGACGATGAACATATTGATGCTGCCGAAATCGCCACCGCCAACCGAGCCGACGATTTTCGTCTCCGTCAACATCCCCGCCGCGATACCTGCTAGATAGCTGTTCTCGTGCGTGTAAATTGTGTACAACGCCAAGTTATCGTAGTCAGGGGTTTCAGGGAAGAAACTCTCCTGCGCGGCGAAAAGCTGATCGGGGAATTCATCGACAATTTCTTCGACAGTTGCGGAGTCTACTGCGATAGTGATGACGAGATCAGGCTCATCCTGAACAGCGCGGCGCACAGTCGCATTGTGTTCCTGTTCGCCTTGCGCTTCGATAATCGTGCCTTCAACGCCCAATTCAGCGATAGCGCGTTCTGCACCAGCCGCCGCCGAGTCGATGAACGAGCGATCACCACGAGGATTCGGCAGGATAATCTCGAAGCTGAAGTCGCTGTTATCCGGCGGCGCTGTCGCTTCAGTGGCTTCGGCGCTTGCCGCCAAACATGGGTCAACAGCGTCATCTTGCGCGCTGGCAACCGTCATGGTCAGCGCCAACAATCCCAACATCAGAACCATCAACAATCTTAAAGTCCATCGCATGGAAATCAATTCCCCTTCTATGCTTAATAGTCGAAAGTTAATTTGAGCGCCTATCGTGTAATATAACCTAGAGGAAACTATATAAACAATACCCCAAGCTAATGTCACATTCAACTAAAGCGCGTTAGCAAACATCTGCTATCGTATTCCCATCAAACTCAAACAATAACGGATCGGCACTATGGCTACAACTTTGCTTTTCAATGGAATGGTAATTGCGCTCGGCCAAGCAGATCGTATCTTTGATCGCGGCTACGTGCTGATCGAAGATGATCGCATAACCGCCGTAGGTGATGTCGCCAGCCTACCCTCAAATCGTGCTTACGATGAGCGGATTGACTGCGCGGGCAAGCTGATTATGCCGGGCCTCGTCAATGCCCACACCCACACACCAATGACGCTGTTTCGCGGGTTGGCAGAAGGCGTTTCGCTGCTCACGCTCGACGGCTGGTATAACACCATTCGCGTTCTCGAACTGGCCATGACAGGCGATATGGTAGCCGCGTCCGTCGAAATCGCCTGCGCGGAAATGCTTCGCACAGGCACAACCACCTTCGCTGACCAGTATTTCTTCACCGACGAAATCATCCCCGTCGTCGCTAAGAGTGGATTACGTGCCGCGCTGGCTTATGGCGTGGTCGAACTCGGTGAGCCAGCGGCCCGCGTCCGCGAACTCACCCGTCTCGAAGCCTTCCTCGAAGAGATGGGGCAGCAGACCGATAGGCTGCAAGGTTGGATTGGCCCTCACGCTTTCTTCGTGGATAACTCACCGGAAATGATGGAAGCCGAGCGCCAACTCGCCGCGAAATATCAAACTGGCCTGCACATCCATATCTCGACCACTGGCGAGGAAGATGCCTTCTGTCAGCAACATTACGGCAAGAGCGCCGTTCGCCAGATGGACGCGATGAATATGCTTAATCAGCGCTTGATCGCCGCCCATGCTATCACCATCCCCGCTGAGGATTGGCAACTACTGGCCGAGAGATCGTTTTCTGCGGTAGCCGCCGCCACTGCCTGTATGCGCGCCGGAGCAGAAGCCGCGCCCGTCGTCGGGATGCGCGCCGCCGGAATCAATGTCGCCATTGGCACGGATAACGTCTGCAACAACAACGACTATGATATGTTTTTGGAGATGCGGACGTTAGCCAAACTCGCCAGCTTCCGCGAGAAACGACCCGGCGCATTGTCCGCACGGGAAGTGCTCGATATGGCGACAGTTTGCGGCGCAAAAGCACTGGGGCTAGAAGCGGAAATCGGGGATTTAACAGCGGGAAAGAAAGCCGACCTGATCGTGCTAGATCGAAACGGCATTGGCTGGTTGCCGCTGCCAACCAACGACCCGTTCACGGCGTTGGTCTACAGCGTGAATGGCTTGCAAGTGACGGACACAATGGTTGATGGGCGTTGGCTGCTGCGAGAGCGTCAATGGCTGACGCTCGATTACGCGGCAGCAGCTCGCCAACAAAGCAACGATATTCAACGTCTGCTGGCCCGACGTGCAGGCCAGCAGGGCGTGAACGATCATCCGTGAACTAACGTTGAGCAGAAGTCCATGCACTCAGCAGTTCCACCGTTGCGGCGCGTTGTCCATCAATAGAGGCTTCTAGCACCTGAGTTGTGCTGTCTAAGCCTTCGATCTGCGGCCAGCGGATACTCGCCAGTGGAACTTTGATGCGCTTAATCCAATCTACGTTTGGCTCGTCCACATAGCGCAAACTCAGATAGAGGAAACGAGCAGCAGGTGTCCCATGCGTAAACTCACCAAGAATATTTACGCCGTCAGCCGTTGGTTTTGCCCGCACCTCACACTCAAACATCCGTGAGCCATTTCCGAGAAGCTGTCCCGGGTTCAGTTTCCCGTTCTTATCCTGCAATCCGAACTGAGTAGCCCGTCCGTCCAACTGCGCGAGAGGCGGATCAAAGCAAATTACCCGAAGACGTATGCTCACTTCTTGCGCTGCGGTCATGATTTATGCTCCCCGCCCATAGCTATATAGCTATCCACTTTACTGGAAGAGCGCCGTAAAGCCCCACCTTGAGGTGTGGGGGTATAAGGCACATGTTTTTGCTTTTTGAACTTCGACATGCTAACCTCTCGCCTGTGGATATGCTGAATATCCATGCCCAATCGGGCGTGCGGCACAAGGCCGCTTGCAGCTTAAAAACTGGATGTTGGGCGTTGGGATGGGCAGTCCATCCCGTAAAACATGCAACGTATGATGTGCTGCCATCAAGTATCTCGGAGACATCCGAGTAGTTCCGGCGGACACCCGGCAAGTAGCTCGAAGGCGAACGGCGTTCGCTGACGAGAAGCCCCCACGTTTACGTGTGGGGAGTGTCACTGGCTCTGCCATTGGAAAGTCCGCAGGGGGCCATCGCCGCTCACAACACGATAGATGCCTTGATCGTTGGGACGGGCGACGGATACGCGCCAGTTGATGATATGCGTTTGGCCGTCGTTCGGGATGAGCGAGGCCGGCAGAAGCAGCGAAGTATCCCTCGTCACCTGCGTGAACGTCGCCGCGTTGGTCGTGTCCTCGACCTGTACCAGATAGACTTCTAAATCGCCCAGTTCACCGACGCTGACCCATTGCAGCCGAATGACGCCCGCTTGAGCGATAGCGTTCTGCGGTGGCGAGACAACCATCGGCGGCGCATAGGTTGGTGTGGGTGTTGCTGTCTCGTTGCCGGATGGCGTTGGCGAAAGGGTAGGCGTAGGCGTGGGCATCGGCACGTTGACGCACAGCCCTTCGGAAATCAGCACGTTACATTCAGGGCCGCCGCTTGGGATGGTGAAATTGCAGCCGCTAAAGAACAGGTCAGGGTTGAGCTGCGATAGGACTTCAATCGTCGTGCTGTATTCGGACGCGATGCCGACGATGGTTTCGCCGGGAAGAACCGTATGGCACATCAACTCGCCGCTGAAATCGACGGATGATGGCGTGGGCGTGGTAGCGGTCAACTGCGCGACGATGGTCGGGTTGTTAAGATCGGGCGTGGGCGTGGCCGTTTGGCGTGGAATCAGAATGATCGCGCCCGCGCCGGGAAGCCTATTTGCATCCGGGATATTGTCATTCAGCGCGACCACCTGATCGATGACACCAAAATCGATATAGCCATAAAGCTGGATGATGTAGCCGAGCGTTT
>JACMMD010000698.1 GCA_014379235.1 Anaerolineae bacterium | reverse complement strand
TATCGACCATACTGCGTTATCAGGATTCCAAGTATCACCCCAAGGAAATGCCAGCGAGTTCGGCCCGCGCGCAGCATATTCCCATTCGGCCTCCGATGGCAGCCGTGCCTCTCTTAGGCCACAAAAATCCCGCGCTTCAAACCATGAAATCATTTCACGCGGACGGTTATCATCTGTCCAATAGCTATCACGGCCAGCGACGCCGTGGAACTGCCTGAACTGAGCATTCGTTACAAGATACTTATCGATCCAGAACGGTTCATCAAAACACATTCTTGTTTGTGGGCCTGCATCACGGAAAGCATATGCGAGATTAGGTCGTTGCTCAGTTAGCGTAGCAATTTCAGCATCGCTGCTGCCCATCATGAAACAACCTGATGGCACAAGCACCATCTCAACCCCGTCGAAGGTTTGGACTTGCGGAACCCAGTTCTCACCTTGCGCCGAAGTGAATATCCTCGCGCCAACGATTGCGACGAGAAGGGCAGTCCCGCCAATAATACGGAGCAGCATGGTCATTTTAACGGATCGGTGCATTAGCAATCACCACTGTCTTTACTCGAACCTCATACCTGTCTTCACTCAGAACTCAGCACCCGGAACTCAGCACTGATCTTCGGCGAATTCGCATGTTCACCGTACAAATGACACAGCGCGAATTGGTTCTCGCCCACCTCCACCGATGGCGGGAAAATGTTGATACACGCTTCCATCGCTTCGGGGCAGCGTTCGAGGAACGGGCAGCCCTGCGCCAACTGCGTCGGACGCGGCACACCTTCACGGATGGGCAGCGCTAAATTTTTGATCGCCGGATCAGGCACAGGCACGGCGGCGATCAGCGCCTTCGTGTATGGATGCTTGGGATTCTGGATGATCTCTTGCGCCGGCCCCACCTCGACGATATGCCCCAGATACATCACCGCGATGCGGTCACAGGTGTATTGCAGCAGCGACAAATCGTGCGAGATATACACCGTCGTCAATCCCATATCACGGGCGAGGTCTTTCATGGTGTTGAGAATGCCAGCGCGCACCGACACGTCCAGCATTGAAACGGGTTCGTCCGCCACCAGAAAATCAGGTCGCAGCACCAACGCCCGCGCCAGCACCACGCGCTGTAGCTGTCCGCCGGAAAGCTGATGCGGATATTTATCGAGGAACGCTTCCGGCGGGCGCAGGTTGACCTGTCCCAGCGTTTCGAGTATGCGCGCCAGCCGCTTATCTTCGTCCTTCCAGCCGTGAATCAGCAGCGGTTCGGACAGCGAACGATACAGCGTGAAGCGCGGATTGAGCGCCTCAAATGGATTCTGGAACATCAACTGAGCGCGGCGCCGGAAGGATTTCAGTCCGTCTCCGGTAAGCTGCGTTAAATCGCTACCATCGAATAGGATGCTGCCCACACTGGGTTCGAGCATCTTAATCAGCAGCTTGCCCGTCGTCGTCTTGCCGCTGCCCGATTCGCCCGCCAAGCCCAAGCTCTCGCCGCGCCGCAGTGTGAACGACAGTCCGTTGACGGCGTACACCGTTTGTGCCGGAGTCCCGCGCAGCAGACCAGCCAATCCACCGCCGACGTGATAGCGCTTGGATACGCCCTGCACTTGCAGCAAATCACCACCATCGAGGGTCGCGGGTGAGGGTTGATGCGCGCCGTTAGTATCCGACTTGGCAGCGGTAGCGGCCAACATCTGTACAGCGACTTCGGTAGTCTGCCATACATGCGGGTCTAAGCCTTGAGCGCGCAGAGTGTCCATTTCATCGGCGCGCAAACAGGCCGCCTCTTGCCCCGCATCGACCTGCACCAGCGGCGGGTCGATCTCGCGGCATTTCTGCTGCACGAACGGACAGCGCGGCGCAAACCGACACGCGCTTGGCGGCTCATGCAGATCGGGCGGATAGCCCTCAATTGAAACGAGCATGTCTTTGGGGCGCACGATGTTGGGAAATGCCTGCTGCAAACCGAGACTGTACGGGTGATAGGGCGTATTGAAAAAGCCGCTCACGTCAGCGCGCTCGACCACGCGCCCTGCGTACATCACCGCCACCGAGTCGCATACCTGTGCCACCACCGAAATATCGTGTGTGGCCAGCATCACCGTGAGGTTAAGCTCGTCTTCGAGCCGTTTGAACACTTCCAACACCTGATGCTGCACGATCACATCCAGCGCCGTGAGCGGTTCGTCGGCGATCAGCAGACTCGGACTCAGCGCCAGAGCCATAGCGATGATGGCGCGCTGCTTCATGCCGCCGGAAAACTCATGCGGGTAATGCGTCAGCCGCTTGGAATCCAGCCCTACGAGGTCGAACAATTCCACTGAACGCCGCTTGGCCGTGCGCCGATCTAAACCGCCGCGTACCGTGAGAATCTTCTCTAGCTGGCCGCCGACGCGCTGCACTGGGTCAAGCGAATCCATCGACGCCTGCGGCACGGTAGCGATCTCACGCCAGCGCAATTGACGCATCTCGTTCGCAGAGAGCTTAAGCAGGTCACGCCCTTTGAACAGGATTTCGCCGCTGACGATCTGTCCGTTGCGCGGCAAAACTCGTACCAGCGCCCGCAGCAGCGTCGATTTGCCGCAGCCCGATTCGCCGATCACGCCCAGATGCTGCGCCTGTTCGACGGTCAGCGAGACGTTATCCACCGCCCGCGATTGCCCGCGCTGCGTGTGATAAACCACGCTCAGATTGCGAACTTCCAATAAGGCCATAACTTACTCCACAACCATTCTCCGGTAGGGGCACGGCATGCCGTGCCCCTACGTCAAACCTTTTCGGTAGGGGCGCATCGTGATGCGCCCTAATTTATCTACGACGTAAACGGGCGGCTCAAAGCGAAGCCGCCGCCCCTACGACCTAATGGTTTATCTGCGACGTAAACGTGGGAACAGCACTTCTTCGTAGCCGCGCCCGATGAAGAAGCCGGCCATCACCGTCAGCATGATGCAAATCCCCGGCGGGATGAACCAGTAATACGCCCCGCGAGACAGCGCCTGCGACAGGAACGCATCTTGCAGCATAAAGCCCCAACTGACCGCATCCGGGTCGCCAAAGCCGAGAAAGCTCACGCTGGCTTCGGTGAGAATGGCCCAACCGATGGCCAACGAGCCATACAAAAACGACAGCGGCAAAATGCTCGGCGCGACATACAGGAAGATAATTCGCATGTCGCTCGCGCCCGAAACCCGTGCCGCGCTGATGAACGCCTGCTCTTTGATAATCAACACCTGCGAACGAATCACGCGGCTGGTATCGCGCCACAACAGCAGCGCCATCGCAAACACGATATTCCACAAACTGGGGTCAAGGAAGGCCGTCAGCACAATAATGAACGGCAAGAACGGGATGCCAAAGGCCACGTCCGCCAGCCGCATCAGGATCGTGTCGATCCAACCGCCGTAATAACCGGAAAGCAGCCCGATAATCGTGCCGATGATCGAGACCGCTACCGCCGCCGAAAAGCCCACCAACAGCGCAGCGCGTGAGCCATAAACCAACTGCGAGAAAATATCGCGCCCGATGTTGGTTGTGCCGAGCAGGAACTCGAACGACGGCTTCTCGTTGGACAGCCAGATACCGCCCTCTTCGATGACATCTTGCGGGTCATACGGGGCGATCACTGGCGCGAAGATGGCCACAATCAGGAAGAAGATGAAGATCACCAGCCCCGCCAGCGCGAGGCGGTCTCGCTGGAAAACCTCAGCATTCGTACGAATGAAGCCCGTCAACGGCATTGGCCGCTTGAACGTCGGCGGCGGGACGATGGCTGCTGTAGGCTGCTGTTCTACGTTCTGCATGGCGTATCTTCCTTACAGTCTAGACTGTCCGTAGGGGCGGGTTTGAGACCCGCCCCTACGGACACTCGCACTAAGCAATCCGCGCCTGCTCCGATGCGCCAACACGCGGGTCAAGCAAGCTGTAAAGCACATCGGCCAGCAAATTAAGGACGACGATCAACACCGCGATCACGAAAAACGACCCCTGCGCCACCGGATAATCTGATGACGACACAGCCCGCACCAATAATCGCCCCAGTCCCGGCCAGCCAAACACGTTCTCGATGACCACATCGCCGCCAATAGCATAGCCGACGCCGAGCGTGAGCGCGGTCAGCACCGGAAAAATGGCATTACGCGCCGCGTGCTGCACCATCAGCCGCCACTCGGAATAGCCGATCAAACGCCCCATCGTGATGAAGTCTTGATCGAGGACTTCCAACATGTTCGAGCGCATCAGCAGCAGGGGCAGGCCGTGTAAATACAGCGCGAAGGTGGCCACAGGCAGCGCCATGTGCCGCCAGAACTCCGGCGACAGCAGCTTGTCGAGTTCGTTCTCGTAGATCAAGCCCGCCGGACTTGTGCCCGACGATGGAAACCAGCGCAGCCGAAAGGCAAATATCGCCAAGAAAATCATGCCGACCCAAAATTCCGGCGCGGCGCGGGTCATCAGCGTGAAGGTGATACCCACCTTTTCGCGCAGTGTGCCGCGAACCGCCGCCAATATAATCCCGCCGATCACGCCTACGATATAGGCCAACAGCAGCGATGCCATCGTCAGATACAGCGTATTGGGCAGCACTTCCATGATCAGTTCGGCTACCGAACTGCCGTAGAAAAACGAGTCGCCCAGATCAAAGCGTAAAAGGTTGCCGATAAAAATGAAATATTGGTTGATGAGCGGCTGGTCGAGGCCGAAACGCGCCATGATCGCGTTGGCCTGTTCCTCGGTGAAAGTCGGGTCAAGATACACGGCCATCGGATTACCCGGCGCAAGGCGGAACAGCAAGAACAAAATGGTGGCGATCACCCACAGGACGAGAAGCGCCTGTAGCAAACGACTGCCAATGTAGAAGAGTACACCACGACGCATAGTGTTTGCCGCGCCTTTCCCTCTATTTACTGCCTCGATTTACCCCTTCCCCAACCCCTTCCCCGCAAGCAGGGAAGGGGCATACAAGTCCCTCTCTGCTTGCGGAGTGGTATTTAGGGAGAGGTTCATTGGTTGGGGCACGGCATGCCGTGCCCCTACACGTTGCAATT
>JACMMD010000697.1 GCA_014379235.1 Anaerolineae bacterium | reverse complement strand
GTGACGCATCACGTCAGCCCCGCGCCCAAGTGCGGCGAACACCTGACTTTGCGCGAGGGGAATCTGCTCATACGCGCCGCCGGACTGCGAACTGTATATGAAGTACGTCACGCCGTTGAGTTCATCGAGGTCAGTCGGCACGTCGTCGGTGCGGATGTCCATGAGGGGGAAGAAGAACGGTAGGCGCTGTTCGGCAGGCGCGACGATGATCGGCGCTTCATCGTGTTCGCGTAGATAGCTCTGGATGCCGCCGACAACATTCATCAGCGCACGGTTGCCGGAATTGTAGCGCTGGAAATCGTCGGGCAGTTCGTCCGTCAACAGCCAATCCGTGCCCGCGTAAGCGTCGTTCAAGGTGGAGATCACGCCAGGTATGCCGATAAGCGCGATGCTCGCCAGATAAGCCAAACGCAGCGGCAGATTGAGCGCGGCGATACGTTCTCGCGTGAACCAATGCGCCAGAATGACAGCGGTTGGCAGCAATAAGAGCGGCACGATGGCGAACGACAGCCGGTAGTGATAGCTGTACGAATAGAACCACGTCACGAGGTAGGGCAGCGCGAGAAGCAGCGCATAGGCGACACGACCAATAAACCCCTCTCCGCTTGCGGGGAGGGGCGAAGGGGAGGGGTAGGTTTTGAGATAGTAATTCCACAGCGTAATCGCCAGCAGTACAGAACCCGCCGTCAGCGCCAACCATTCAAGCAGCTCCATGCGATGCGGCTCGATGATCGAAGGCAGCAGCCCCGTCACTACCAGCGCTAACCCGACCAGAACACGCAGCAGGTTCGGACGAGTCGAACGCGGCGCGAGATACAGATACGCCAGCAGAGTCAGCAGCGCCAGCAGCGGCCAGCCGAACTCCGCACCGCTGCGCTGCGCTTGTGTGAGCCAATATGACGGCGGGAAGTCAATCGGGTTGTGACCGAGCAAGAGATTGCGAACGTACCACATGCCGCCGAGTGGAACCGCCGCCAGCGTGGTTATCAGCGCGATTTCGAACTTGGGCCACCATACGCGCCAGTCGAAGCGCAGGCGCAGCAGTTCAGCACCGACGAGCAGAGCAACCCCCCACGCGAACGCGCCCGCCGTTGGCTTCGTCCACATGGCGATGCCGAACATGATACCGGCAATCGCGGCATAACGTCGGCGCAGTTCTTGCCCTGTCCATGCCATCAAGAAGAATGCCGCCGCCGCCGTGAACAGGAACGCCACCGGAATTTCGAGATCGCCAAAGCGCGACCACTCGCCCACATGCGGATACAGCGCCCACAAAGCCGCCGCGAAAATACCCGTTCGCCGCGTGAATAGCCGCGAACCGAGCGCATATACGGCAAGGATGCTGCCAACGTGCATAAATGGCAAAACGGCGCGGGCGGCGTGGTCATCGACAAAACCCAAGCCGCCAACGGCCAACTGACCGTAAGCGTATTGCAGTGGCACAAACTGCGGATAGTAGTCAATGTGCGTCGGGATATAGCCAAAAAGCGAATAGAGGCGGCCTTCGTAGCCGTAGACCCACAGCGTATCGTAAGCGGTGAACGGCCAGTAAGCGACGCTCAACCACTGCAAAACCAACGCGGCGACGATCAGCGCAATCAGCAGCTTTTCGTCGAGTGCTAACCCCTCTCCGCTTGCGGGGACGGGCGAAGGGGAGGGGTACTTTCTCCACACAATCGCCGCGCCCATGAGCGCCATCGCAATCGTTCCACCGAAGATCAGGTCGGGGCGCATCAGTGGCTGCTCACTCGCGCCGCCAATCGTGCCGAGGATGAACATCCATGTGGTCAGTAGTCCGGGGCCGAGCGCGAAGGCCGCACATAGCACCAGCGGGACATCACGCCAGTCTTTGCGCGGCAGAGCGACCAGCGCCCAGATAACGCCAAGACCGCAGTAAATCCACGCAAAGGCCGGTGTCGCGGCTAAAGTTGAGCTAATCCAGTAGGGCATTAATCGTGTCTGTAGGGGCGGATCATGATCCGCCCGTACCTGTTTGTCTCCAAGATAAGTGTCTCACACGCCGCACGATTTCGGTGATGCCAAGCGCGGCCAACAGTCCAAGCACCGGGAAAACGGGCAAATAGTAGCGCTGCCATTCGAGCGGCGTCAAGAACAAAATCGTGGCGACGATCACCAGCGACCACAGCCCGATCAACCAGCGCGTCGGGCGAGTGATGCGCGGGCTTCGCAGTAGCGCCCACACTCCAACCACGATCATAGCGCCAAACACGATCACAAACGGCCACGAGCCGCCAACGCTCACCCCACGCCAAACC
>JACMMD010000696.1 GCA_014379235.1 Anaerolineae bacterium | reverse complement strand
GCCGCGAAGTGCTGCGGCTTCTCGGTGGAGCAAGTGCCGCGATGGTCGCCGGAGTGGGCTTGTCCCGCGTCGCCTTCGCGCAAACCGCTGTGCCAACCGTCACTTATACTGGAGCCGCCGTGCCCGCGTGTATCGTGCGTCCCGAACTGACCGAAGGCCCCTACTTCGTCGATGGGCAGTTGAACCGCTCGGACATCCGCATCGATCCCAGCGATGACAGCATCAAAGAAGGCGTGATGCTGAAACTCATTTACCATGTAACGGAGATCAACGCTAACGCTTGTATACCGCTTCCGGGCGCACAGGTGGATGTCTGGCATTGTGATGCACTTGGCGTGTATTCCGGCGTGACCGATCCCGGCTTCGACACCAGCGATCAACTATGGCTGCGCGGCTATCAAGTCACAGACGCGAACGGCTTGGCCGAATTCACTACCGTTTATCCCGGCTGGTATTCAGGACGTGCGGTGCATATCCACTTCAAAATCCGTACCGAGCCGGAATCGGAAACCGGCTACGAGTTCACCTCGCAGTTCTTCTTCCCCGAAGCGGTGACGGATGTAATCCACACGCAGCAGCCCTACGCCAACAAAGGCTACCGCAACGTGTTGAATGAGAACGACAATATCTTCCAAGCCAGCGACGGCCTGCTAACGCTCGAAGTGGTCGAAGAAACCGATGGCAGCTACACGGCGAACTTCGGTATTGGCTTGGACTTGAGCGACGCTGAGGTTGGCGCGTCCGACTCGGCTGGCGGCGGTGGTGGTAGGCGTGGCAATGGTGGCCCCGGCAGCCCGACTGCGACTCAAGCCAGCTAATCCTCTCGCCCAACCCTGCGTAATCAGAAGTGGCCGCAGCAATGTGGCCACTTCTGATTTCCGTTAGTGTCATGGACAATGTAAGTTAACCCTGCGAATGGTTGAACTATCGGCGCAGATGCGTTATTGTTGGGCAAGGTTGTCATATACAAAATACGTTCGTTAAATTATTCGCCGCCTGTCATGTTTATATCGGGGACGTTTTATGGAATTAAATGGGACTCACAGCTTTAATTACCCGCAGCGGCAGGTGTGGGATACGCTGATGAATCCCGAAATAATTGCTCAGGCGCTGCCCGGTGTCGAAACCCTTACCCCTCTTGAAAATCAACCGCTCGCATGGCAAGCCAATGCCAAAATCGGCATTGCCGCTGTGAACGGGCGTTATGCTGGCACCATTCGTATGACGGAAATCGAAGTGCCAGACCAGTACCGCCTCAGCGTCAGCGGCGAAGGCCAGCAGAGCATCATCAGCGGCACGGCTCTGATTAAGCTCACTTACGACACCGACAAGCAGCAGACCGTCCTCACATGGGATGCTGAAGCCCAGATCAACGGCAACCTCGCCCGCGTCGGGCAGCGCCTCATTAAAAGCGCCGCCGACATGATGAGCCGTCGTTTCTTCGACGGCATCGACAGCCAGATTCCACCCGAACCTACCGCCTAATAATCGTCATCCATTCGCAACCATAAGGAGGCCGCAGCCACCAATCGCAGCGCCGAATAATTCGCCTTTGCACAAAATATGCGATTTAGGAGGATAGTGTTTTGAACGTCTCCATTACAGTTAACGGTACAACTTACACCCGCGATGTCGAGCCGCGTATGCTGCTGGTCGATTTCATACGCGATCAAATCGGGCTGACTGGCACAAAGATCGGCTGCGATACCAGCCAATGCGGCGCGTGTACGGTGCATCTCGACGGCAAAGCGGCTAAAGCTTGCACCCTACTCTCAGTGCAGGCCGATGGCGCTGAAGTCACTACAATCGAAGGCATGGCTAACGGTGAGCTTCACCCGATGCAAAGCAGCTTTTGGGAGAAGCACGGCCTACAATGCGGCTTCTGCACTCCCGGCATGATTATGGCCGCCAGCGCCTATCTGCAAACCAATGCACACCCGTCTGAGGACGAAATTCGACACGGGCTAGAAGGCAATCTGTGTCGCTGTACGGGCTATCAGAATATCGTCACGGCGGTGCAAGCTGCCGCCGATAGCGCGGGAGACTAACCCATGAGCGTCGGTATCGTCGGTAAGAGCATCAAACGTCGAGAAGACCCGCGCCTGATTACGGGTGAAGCCAAGTACCTCAACGACATTCAACTCTCCGGCATGTTACACGCCGCCATCCTTCGCAGTCCTTATGCCCATGCGCGTATCAAGAGCATCGACACCAGCGCAGCGGCAGCCGTTCCCGGTGTGAAAGCGGTATTCACGGGACAAGACTTTGCCGATCTGCCTATCTTGCCGTGTGCGTGGCAGGCGGGCGGTGTCCAGAACAACGTCAACTCGCCGCGTGTCCTCGAAATCGACCATGTGGCTCACACGGGCGCAGGCGTAGCAGTCGTCGTCGCAGAAACCCGTTACATCGCTGAGGACGCAGTACGGCTGATTCGCGTTGAGTACGAGCCTTTGCCTGTCGTCATTGATATGGAAGCAGCCGTCGCGGACGGCGCGCATCAGATCCACGAAAACGCGCCCAACAACATCTGCATGGATTGGTCTTGCGGTGATGCAGCGGCTACCGATCAAGCGCTGCAACAGGCCTATGTGGTCATCAAGCACCACATCGTCAATCAACGCCTGCTGCCTACACCGATGGAAACGCGGGGTTGTGTCGCGCAGTATCTACCGGCGCAGGAAGAATATACCGTCTGGCTGAGTTCGCAAACGCCTCACATCATGCGCCTGTTGATGACGGCCTTTATCTTCGGCATCCCCGAAACCAAGATGCGCGTCATCTCACCGCAGGTCGGCGGCGGTTTCGGCAGCAAGATTTCGCTGTATCCCGAATACTGCTTGATTGTGGCGCTGTCCCGTAAAGTCGGCGCGCCTATCAAGTGGATCGAGACGCGCAGCGAAAACTATGTCGCTACCTCGCATGGCCGCGATCATGTGACGGAAGTCGAAATCGGCGCGAAACGCGATGGCACGATCACGGCTTTGAAGGTCGATACACTGGCCAATCTCGGCGGTGTGCTGGCCACCATCGGGCCGGGCGTGCCCACTACGTTGTACGGACGTATGGTCTCAGGCCCCTATGCCATCGAGAATATCTACTGCCGTGTGCGCGGCATCTACACCAATACCGGCATGGTTGATGCTTATCGCGGCGCGGGCCGCCCCGAAGCGACCTACCTCGTTGAGCGCGCCGCTGACCTTGTGGCCAAAGAACTCGGTTTGGATGTGGTGGATGTGCGCCGTAAGAACTTCATTCCGAATGACGCTTTCCCCTACGACCCCAAAATCTTGCGCGGCCTCAAATACGACAGCGGCAACTATGAAGGCGCGTTAGACCTCGCGCTGAATATGCTGGACTATCAGAGCTTCCGCGCTGAACAAGAACAGGCTCTTCAGCAGGGGCGTTACTTAGGCATCGGCTTCTCGACTTATGTGGAAATCTGCGGCGTCGCGCCATCCGCGTGGATCGGGCTTCCCGGCGAAGGTTGGGGCGCGGCGATGTGGGAAAGTGCCAATGTGCGCGTTCACCTCACAGGCAAAGTGGTCGTCACTGTCGGCACACAGTCGCACGGTCAAGGTCACGAAACCAGCAACGCGCAGGTGGTCGCGGGCGAACTGGGCATCCCGGTTGAGGACATCATCATCCAGCACAGTGACACGCTTGGTACACCGTTCGGTTACGGCTCGTATGGCAGCCGCAGCACCGCCGTCGGCACAGTCGCGGTCTATCACAGTTTGCAGAAAATCAAAGACAAGGCAAAAGCGCTCGGCGCG
>JACMMD010000695.1 GCA_014379235.1 Anaerolineae bacterium | reverse complement strand
CTCATGCACACTCCGCGCTTAACCAACGTATAAGCACGTAGATTGTACCAGAGCGTTACGCCATAAGGGACGGACGTTTCTATGCCCCTTTCAAGACGCCAATGAACTGACTGATCTCTTCGACGATCATATTCAATTGGTCGATCTCTAATTCCGGGTACATGGGCAAGCTGATGATGCTGACGGCGGCGCGCTCGGTTTCGGGGAAGTCGCCGTGCTGGTAGCCAAGATGCGTCAGCGCGGGCTGTAAATGCAGCGGCACAGGGTAATGTATGCCCGCGCCAATTCCCGCCTGCGTCAGATGGTCGAGCAGCGCGTCTCGCTTGGCAGCATCTTCTAGGCGGATAACGTACAGGTGATAAACATGGCGTGTATCCGCTTGAACGGCGGGGCGCATCAGGCCGGGGATGCCTTTGAGCATCTCGTCATAATAGGCCGCATGACGCCGCCGCGCCTCTGTCCACTCCTCAAGATAGGGCAGCTTGGCCAACAGCACCGCCGCTTGCAGCGTATCCAGCCGATTGCCATAGCCAACGATTTCATGCTCGTACTTGGTCATACGCCCATGATTTCGCAGCTTGGCGATCTTGTTGGCCAAGTCCTCGTCGTTAGTAGCTATACCGCCCGCGTCACCATATGCGCCAAGATTCTTGCCGGGATAAAAGCTGAAACATGCCGCCCTGCCCCAATTGCCGATACGCTTCCCCTGATATTCCGCGCCATGTGCCTGCGCCGCGTCCTCGATAACGGGGATACCGTGCCTGTCCGCGATTTCGAGAATGGCGCGCATATCGGCGGGTTGGCCGTAGAGATGAACGGGCATAATCGCTCTGGTGCGCGGAGTGATGGCCGCCTCTAACAGCGCCGGATTGAGGTTGAAGGTCGCAGGGTCGATGTCCACGAACACCGGACGCGCCCCGCGCTGGATGATCGGCTCGACGGTGGCGATGAACGTGTGCGGCGTGGTGATGACCTCATCACCTGCGCCGACTCCAAGCGCCAACAGCGTTAAATGCAGCGCGTCTGTGCCATTGCTAACGCCGACCACGCGCTTGACCTGTAGGAAATCAGCAAATGCAGCCTCAAAATCCTTAACAGCCTTGCCCATAATGAAGTCGGTTTCGGCTAATACCTTCGCCATCGCCGCGTCGATGTCCGGCTGAATACGGGCGTACTGTGCTTTGAGGTCTACCAGTGGGATGTTCATGAAGAAGCCATTAGCCTTTAGAAGTTAGCTGTTAGCAAGCGATAGATGACGACAATCGTTTATTGGTGTTATGATGCAGCCAAATATACCGTCCAATCAAGAGCCGTTTTCAATGCGACTCCGACTGCTGACCGTCCTCATCATACCATCGCTGTTCCTTGCATTCGCCTTAAGCGTGGTGATTTTGCTGCTGCATCCTGCCCCGCTTGGCGCCCCTTGGGTACGAACCATTGTGCGCGGACAGGGGAGAACCTCGTTCCTTTTAGGCAACGGACAGGGTGAGCGCTGGTCAAACGTGACCGTGTTTGGAAAGCGCTCCCTCGCGCTGACAGATCGAGAAAACAATACGATACGCATCATCGACATGGTGACGGGCAAGACGCTCCGGGAAATAGTGACCAACGGTGTCGCGGTTGGTATTGACAGCGACGACACTCAAATGCTCATGATCGCCACGCTTGAGGATAGTTCCACTCAACAAGCCGTCGAAATATGGGACACGACGAGCGGTGAGCGGCTCATCGAGCGGCCATTCGAGGTCAGCGACATGTTTGCTTTCGAGTTTGCCAACGTTGACGAACGCTCATACGTGATCTTTGGTTCGGCTAACAATCCCGATGACGATCTCGTGGACACCTTTCAGGTGATGAATCCGCAGCTAGGCGAGTATAGTGAGCGGGTAGTTGTGCCCTACAGCGACTTCACGACTGTTGACCTCGCCGCCCACGGTGATAGTTTGCTGATGGCTGCTGCCGGGATGTCGGTTCGCAACGATACCGATCAGGGAATGGTGTGGCTGTGGAGTTTGGACGCAGATGGGCAGTTCCAGCCCCGCGCTGAATATCCGCTGGGTGAAGATTTTGAATGGGCGGATGGCATGGACATCAGTGCTGATGGACACCACTTGGCCTACAGCGCGACTTATGGCACTCGCTGTCCCGAACGTTTCGCCACACTGACCGTGATCGACCTTGAAAGTGGCGAGTCGTCCGCGCTGCCCTCGATTGAGCGCCCGCTGCGCGTCACTTTTTCGCCTGATGGTAGCCGACTGGCGGTGATCTTCGCGCCACTTTGTGACGGTGACGGGCCAAGTGGCGTGATGGTGATCGACTTGGCGACAGGCAGCAGCACTATCCTGCCCCATGACGGCTTCCTTCGCGTTACGGCGCTGCGTTTCAGCGACGACAGCCAGCAGTTATATACCGCAGCACCCAATGGCGCGGTCATGGTGTGGAGGCTGGATGTATGAGGCTCAACTTTACGATAGTCTCGTTCACGCCGTCGTTTATTTTCGCCATCGGTTTAAGCACGTTGGTGCTGCTGGCGCATCCCGCGCCGCGTGAACGTTGGGTGCGGACGTTGCTGCCGGGACACGATGAAGCGTGGCGGCGGTCAGTGGCGCTCGGAGAGACGCAGCTTGCCTTCAGCGAAACAGGCGAAAACACCGTGCGCGTGGTGGATCAGCAGACGGGGGAAATGCTCTGGGAAATCCCCAACGCCGACGCCATCCTGCATCACATTGGTTTCAGCCCGGATGCGGCGCTGCTGTTCACACGCGGGCTGATTAATCACGGCGGCAACCTCAGCGAGGCCGTGAATTTGTGGGATACCTCGACGCAACATCTGGTGCATCGCTGGCCGCTGGATGACGACGTTTATTTCGACATCGCTTTCAGCCCGATCAGCGCCCCACGCCCGTTAATCGCCGTCAACCTACCGCAGTGGAGTGGGACACCGCCCTATCATTACGACAATGACATCGAAATCATGGACGCGGCCACATTGGAGATCGTCACGCAGATGAGGCTGTCACATACGCTGGTCACGAACGTGGCTTTAGGTCACGACGCAAACGGGATGTTGTTAGCGGCTGGCGGCGTTCGCACTCAAGACGACGAGCAGTACGGGACACTGTGGCTCTGGGAACTATCCGCCGATGGACAGTTACAACCGCGTCTTCAATATGATCTCGGCGTTTACATCCACACGATTCGCAGCATCGACATCAGCCCTGACGGCCAGAATTTGGTTTTCGTAGCCGTCGCGGGAGATCGCTGCGCGGGGCTGCGCTCGGAAACAGTCATGATGAACCTCGCCAGTAACGCCGTAACCGAACTCCCTGCGCGCCACTATCCTACGAGCGCTGCTTTCAGCCCCGACGGTACACAGTTGGCGCTGAACTTTGCCAATGCGCGCTGCTTTGAACGGGCCGGCGGCAGTGTCGGGCTGTACGACATCACCAGTAGCACGATCACCGATATGCTGCCACATGATTTCACGGTGTCAGCGATGCGTTTTAGCGACGATGGCCGCTATCTCTACACCGCGATGACCAATGGCGCTGTTCAAATGTGGAACGTCGGCTAGTCTCTGCAACCGGAGAATAAATTCTCTGGCTATAGAGCGCAAATATCGCCATTTTGTGACCTGACAATGTATCCTCGAAAGTGTCCATTCCCGTTTTCTAGCCGGGTATTTCAATCCCCGATCAATAGACTACAATCGTCGGCATAATGTCGCTATCACAGATTCTCTACTTCATTGCGCTCGGCTTGATCGTCGGCGGTTGTATCACGTCGCTGGTGATTCTCGTGCGGCGGCCCCTGTCGGCTTTCTCGCGCTATCTGCTGCTGACGCTGCTCATCGTGGAAATCGTGCTGCTGGCCCTGCATCTGATACCATGGCCCGAAGGCGCGGATTTCGCCCGCTGGCTCACTAACCTCGATGACGAACGCAATCTTGGCACGATCTTCGCTTCCGTTCTGTGGATGCTGATCGCGCTAATCACATTCGCGCTCGGACTGAGAAGCCGTCATAAGCGCTGGCGAGTGCGTTATACCATGCGCGTGTGGTTTCTCGCGCTGGCAGTGGTGTTCGCGTTTCTGGCGGTAGACGAGTTCTTCGCTATTCACGAGGAGATCGACAACTGGCGTGTCCCCTATGCCATTGTCGGTATGGTGCTGGTGATGGTTTCGGCGCTGGTGTTCTGGTACGCCCTGCGTGACCAGAAAGCGCCATTCGCGCTGCTGTTCATCGGCCTCGCGGTTATGGGTACGAGCGGCATCCTGCTCGAAGACCTGCTCTACGATATGTACTGCTATACCGCGCCAGATGGGACACCGCGCTGCGACAGCATCAGTTCGGGCACGGTCTACGAAGAGTTTTTCGAACTGGTCGGCGTGACGATTGTAGTGGCCGCGCTGCTGATGTTCGCGCAGGCTTTCATCCCGCCGGAACGCTGGCCCGGCCTCAAGCGGCTCATCGTTGGCGGCGCGACTTTGTGGGGCGTATGTCTGGCGCTGTATTTGTGGCCGCTGCCCGCGCTCGAAGCCCGCCTTATCGCGCAGCCTGTTCATGCGGAATACCTCGATGGCGATTTGGAACTGCTCGGCTACTGGCTGTCGCAGCCGACAGCCGCACCGGGAGACAGCGTATTGGCGGTGCTGTACTGGCGCGCTAATGCTATTCTGCCGCGCAACTATAACCTCTCGGTACATCTGCTCTCACGCCCTAGCGAAAACGAAGCCGTCGAATCAGTGGCGCAGGCTGATCGCGTAAACATGGGCCAGATTCCGAGCAAAGTCTGGCCGCCGGGAATGGTCGTGCGAAAGTTCGTATGGCTGACGCTGCCCGATAATTTACCGACTCCGGTGAGCTATCAACTGATGGCGCGAGTATGGAGCGGGCCGCTGGGCAACTGGGAAGAAACCGTCGCGCTGAACGTCACCAACACAGATCGTCCGTTGATGACACCCGATTCGCTGCTGTTCGGCTCACTGCCTGTGTTATCCGATACGCTCTTAATCGCGCCGTCGAGCGTGGCGCGCTACCGTTTTGGCG
>JACMMD010000066.1 GCA_014379235.1 Anaerolineae bacterium | reverse complement strand
GGCTGTGCCAGCGCGTGAGGACAGCGCGAACAGCAGCGAATCGCGCAGGCGGGGGTGCAGCGGCGCTTCACGCAGGGGCATACCGATCAATGCGTCGGGGTTTACCTGAAACATGGCGCAGGCGGTATAGTTGGCCATTTCAATGCGTCCGCTCTGATCGGTGGCGATGATGCCGTCGCCAGTGGATTGGATGACCGCGCTCAGGCGGTTTTCCTGCTCGACGCTGCTTTCGTATAGTCGCGCATTGTCCAGCGCGATGCCCACTGTATCCGCGATGGCCCGCAGTAAATCGGCGACTTCGGGGCCAAAACTGGCAGGCTGCAAGCTCATGATACTGAGGATGCCGATGACCTTGCCGCGTGCGTGCATGGGGGCCATAGCAATCGAGCGGAAGGGTTCTTCACGAAAACGCGGCACAGCGAGTTCGCCCGTACCTTTGAGATCGTTTTCGATAACGACATCGTTGGTACGGATGACGCGCCCGCTCATGCCTTTGCCGAACGGGATTCGCATGGGCGGGTTGACAAAATCGCGCACCCAGCCGCGCTGGGCGCGCATGACGACTTCGCCCGCTTTATCGTCGATCAGGCTGATTCCGCCTGCGTCTGCCTGAACCGTATCCACGACAACTCGCAGCGCGGTTTCTAGCGTCACGTCCAAATCGAGCGATTGGCTAACGGTGGCGGCGACGGCGTTGATGGCGGCAAGCTGACTGATACGCCGTTGAATTTCCTCGGTGAGCAGGCGGTTCTGAAGGATGAGACTTTCGGTATCGTGCATCACTTTGTCCCGGTAACGCGGAAACGATGCCGCCGCTCACTTCCGAGCGGCCAAAACAACCGCGAACTGCTGAAACATGGCATGAATTAAAGTGGCCTTAGCGCTAAATCATCCAGCACGTTACTATGTTCATTCCATTATTGATGCACATTTTACCCTAGAACAAGGATACAAGCGACGATATGGCAGCAACCTTTGACGTACAAGCAGTTCGCGCACAATTCCCGGCGCTGCAACAGACTGTCGGCGCAAACATCACGCCTGTGTTTTTTGATAACCCCGCCGGAACACAGGTTCCGCAAGGCGTGATCGACGCTGTGCGCGATTACTACGTTCACATGAACGCGAATTCTGGCGGCGCTTTCTTGACCAGCCAACGCAGCGACGAAATGGTCTGGAAGACTCGCGTGAAGGTGGCTGATTTCTTGAACGCGCCCAGCGCCGAGGAGATTGTTTTCGGCGCGAACATGACCTCGTTGAGCTTCGCTCTCAGCCGCGCCATCGCACAGACCCTATCGCCGGGGGATGAGATCGTGCTGACGCGCATGGATCACGATGCCAATGTAGCGCCTTGGCTGCGCGTGGCCGAAGATCGCGGCTTGGTGGTCAAGTGGGTGGATTTGCGCGCTGAGGACTGCACGTTGGATATGGACAGCCTCGAAGCGGCGTTGAGCGAGAAAACCAAACTGGTGGCGACGGTTCACGCCTCGAACGCTGTCGGCACAGTGAACGCGGTGCGGCAAATCGCGGGTATGGCCAAGGCCGTCGGCGCGCTGCATGTGGTCGATGCGGTACAGAGCGCGCCGCATGTACCGATTGATGTGCAAGAAATCGGCTGCGATTTTCTGCTGTGTTCGGCGTACAAGTTTTTCGGGCCACATATCGGTGTGATGTGGGGGCGCTACGATCTGCTGGACAAATTTCCGGCTTACAAAGTTCGCCCGCAGAAAGATAAGCCGCCCTATAAGTGGGAGAACGGTACGCCGAGCTTTGAAACCATCAACGCGGTTGGCGCGGCGATTGATTACATCAACTGGGCGGGGCAGCGTTTTGGCGCGGCAGACGTAAAGTTGAGCGGCTATGAGGGGCGTCGGCTGGAACTCAAGCAGGCGATGACGGCCATCGGCGCATATGAGCGTGACTTAGCCGCGAAGTTGATCGCGGGGCTGCAAAATATTCCCGGCGTGAAGATTTACGGTGTCACCGATGCGGAACGCTCCGCCGAACGTGTGCCGACGGTTTCGTTTGCGAAGGCGGGATATACGCCGCG
>JACMMD010000694.1 GCA_014379235.1 Anaerolineae bacterium | reverse complement strand
CGCTGAAAGCAGTCAAGGCAAATGGAACGAAGCCAACGACCAGCACAATACCCAGCAACGCAACTAAATAGCCTGCTTGTAGGGGCCCGACATGTCGTGCCCCTACCGAAATATAATCCAACCCCACGCCGATACCCATTCCCGCTGCAACCAATGCCAACGGCAGCGCGACTACATAATGACGTGGCAGAACCTCGCTCCCCAAAACGGTGATCGCCATGAGTGGAAGCCCCCACGCCAGCAGTGAAACTCGCCCGCGCCTGCCGCCCCATATCGCCAGTGCAACCAGCCCGATCACCAGCGCCAGCGACCACAGCGGCGGGCCAAAATCGGTAAGCTGCGCCACCAGCCGCGCTATATTTTCTGCGAGAAAGGAAGTCCCGTCCGAACCAGAACTGCCGCCGCCAACCCAATTGAGCGCAACTTCAAAAAAGCCGCGCCCGCGCAGCGTTATATATAACAGTGGCACAATGAAAGATGCCAGCGTCGCCAGCCCGGCCAGCACTAAATACAGCAATCTCCGCCGCCACGCGATTCTGTTGGCGAACGCGATCACCACTACTACCAACAGCGCGAACGGCGCGGCGGTGAACTTGAACAGGATCGCCACGCCGAGCGCTAAACCCGTGAAGATCGCATGGCGCGCAGACGGGTAATCCCATAAGCGCCAGCAGGCCCACAGCGTCAGTACCACCAACGCCCCTGCTTGAGCATCGCTAAACGCCAGCCGCTCGAAGAAGAATAAATACGGCGAGGTTATCCACATCACGCCCGCGAACAGTGCCGCGATATTCCCAAACAGCCGCCGCGCCAGCGCATAGCCTGCCGCTAGGCCGATCATCGCTACCATAATCGTTGGCACACGCGAAACGAAAACCGGCGCGTTCTGCGGATAGAAGGCCGCAATCGGCCAGTGGTTGATGATTTTTCCGTCGCTGATGTCCCAGAACGGGTGCAAGTTCCACACTTCAACGGCGCGGGTCAGGTGCAAGCCCTCGTCGTTGTGCAGCGGCAGCGCTTCCAGCCCTGCCAATCGCGTCGCCCACAGGCACAGTAGCAGCACCAGCGCTGTCACACAATCCCGCCGCCAACGCCGTTTCACTATGCCCTGCTGTCGTGTCACATTCCAACCTGTATTGGAAAAATAAGCAATGAGCCAGCGATTAAGTCTAACCGCTTTTGCTGAACGCTGACTGGTTGATAGCTAACAACCTAACCAATAAAAAAGCCCGCAGGTTGCCGCGAGCTTCACATCAAAGGCTGATTGATTACAGACTGATGGTGAGCAAAACGCCCGGCCCTATTCCGTGCCGCCGCGAGTACCGTCTTTATAACGGTAGGTGATACGTCCACGAGTCGGATCATAGACACTCATCTCCACCTTCACCCGATCCCCTAGCAGGATGCGAATGTAATATTTACGCATCTTGCCCGACAGATACGCCAAGATTTTATGTCCATTCTCTAGCTCAACTAGAAATTGGGTGTTCGGCAGGGCTTCCACAACGAGGCCCTCGACTTCAATCTTATCTTCTTTTTTCGCCATACACGTCCTTTAGCTATACACTGGCAACTAGCCAAAATAATAATCCGCTGCCGGATGTGGCCGAGCAGCGGTTTATCAACTTTTCCATCCGGTATATGCGTGCCTGATCGCACACCACAGTCACCAGCCGTTTTTGGCTAGGTGGTCAGCGCTTTACGCTGACGGCGGCGTGAACGACGGATCGCCTTTTTCTTCTCAATGCGGCGCAGCTCACTCTTGGAGATGTGCCAGCGTTTGCGGCGAACGGTGCTTAGAACACCACTGTTGGTGACACGTTTACGAAAACGTCGAAGCAATGATTCCTGTGATTCGTTCGGTTTCAAAGTTACCGATGCCATGTTCCTGCTCACCTCCTTTTGTGTGAGATTTTGCCGCCCGCATTTTTAGCAGGCGATTATTCAACAGCGCCGACTTCGGCCTGTTCGTCCAATTGTACAGAAACTTCGCTCAGGTTGCTATCGTCAGCTTGCTCAACGTCGGTAGAAACATCAGCAGAAGCATCGGCAGAAACGGCATCCATATCATCCGACGTTTCGTCAACAGCGCGATCATTCCAGCGATCAGACTCTTCGCCCGTCACTTCTTTCAAGCTGAGGCCAAGACGCTGCTTGTCCGGCTCGATATTGATGACGCGCATCAGCAGGCGTTGGCCTTCATGCACGAACGTCGTCGGGTCTTCAGGAGCGGTGTCTGCCATCTGGCTGATGTGCAGCAGCGCTTCGATACCCGGTTCGAGGCTGACGAACGCACCGAAATGCGCCACGCGGGAGACCACGCCCTCGACCAATTGGCCGATGTGATACAACTGCTCCACATGCGCCCACGGATTCTCTTGCAAGCGCTTGAGACTGAGGCCGATGCGCTTACCTTCCGCGTCCAAACGCAGAATGTAAACTTCAACTTCGTCGCCCACGTTCAGAATTTCACGCGGGTGCTTCACGCGATGCCACGCCAGTTCCGAAATGTGAATGAGTCCGTCTGCACCACCAAGATCGACAAACGCGCCGAAATCACGCAGACCGCTTACCACGCCAGTACGAACTTCGCCCTCATGCAGCTCGTCCAGCAGCAGCTCCTTGCGGGCCTCGCGTCGCTCACGACGGGCCTCGCGTTGGCTGAATACCAAGCGGCGGCGCTTGCGGTTCACTTCGATTACTTTAAGGTTCAGCTTGCGGCCAATGAAACCATTCATCCGCATCCGGCGCTCGTCTTCGCTGAGGCCGCGCGGCAGATCAGCGATGTGGCTGGCCGGCACAAAGCCGCGAAGATTGCCGAAGGGGATAATCAAGCCGCCGCTGTTTGCATTGGCGACGATGCCTTCCCAGATTTCTTCGCTGGCCATCAGCGTTTCCGCAAGACGCCAATCTTCAAGCTGCGACGCCTGCGATACCGACAGCAGCAGATTGCCGTCTTCATCCTCCATACGGAGGAGCATCACGTCAATGTCGTCACCGACGCTATACTGGACGTTCGTACCAGCGTGCTCGATGTCTTTCCGCAGCACCACGCCGTCGCGCTTCAGTCCTACATCCACGATCAAGCCGTGATGATCTACAGCTAAAATCGTGCCCGTTACAATATCCCCACGCTCCGGCTGCTTCTCTGCAAACGAAGCCTCCAGAAGCGCGGCGAAATCCATTTCGTCGGTTCCAGTCTCCAACGAACGTTCTAAAACCATATGCTATTTTGCCCCCAAGGGTAGATTTTTGTTTTGATCCCAGTCAGAGAGGGTTTAAACAAACAAAACCCGGTTAGGTGAGCCTACCGAGTGCCCTATCGCCTCTATTGAACGCAATAATAATACACGCCAATAACCTGCGAAAACCCGGCAATATCGGTTTGTGCCCCCCTTCTTGAGATCGGGGCAGATTATACAAGTTTGAATATTGTTTGTCAATAATATTACGCGGCACTTTTCGGTAGAAAACAACAACGCCCGCACCAGAGCGGCGCAGACGTTGTTGATAGTTCATGGTGCGGGCGACACATGTGTCGCCCCTACATTGAATACTTTGTTAAGCGTCAGCGGCTTCGGAATCCGCGTCAACAGATTCAGGCGATACTTCCGCGTCAACGGGTTCAAGCGATACTTCCGCTTCGACTGGTTCAGGTGCAGCTTCTACATCCGAACCAGCGCCGTTGAGCGTCTCAACGACAGGCGCTTCGTTCTCGACAGAAGCCGTGACTTCATCAGCCACGTATTCCTGATCGCCTTCTGCTACAGGGGTAGCGTTAGCATCAGCCTCAGCGACTGCCTCGCCACCTTCAGCGGCCACTGGTGCGCCACCTTCACCTTCGACATCCGTGCCCCAGCGCTGCGTAAAGCCGATGCGGCGCTTCTCCGGCTCAAGATGGCTGATACGCACACTCAGGCGATCACCCTTCTTGACGTAAGAGTACGGCTCTTTCAGCGACCCGTCGCCCATCTCACTCAGATGCAGCAGCCCTTCAAGGCCGTTGTCCAACGCGAGGAATGCGCCGAAGTCCACCACGTTCGTCACTGTGCCTTCGACCAACTGACCCTCGTGATAACGCTCTGCGGCATCTTCCCAAGGATCGTTGAGCAAGCGCTTGCGGCTCAGTGCGATACGGTTGTTATCGCGGTCAAGGTTCAGCACATAAACCTCAATGTCCTGACCAACCCGCAAAACATCACGCGGGTGATCGACACGATGCCACGCCAACTCGCTGACGTGAATGAGGCCATCCGCTCCGCCGAGGTTCACAAATGCGCCGAAATCGCGCAGGCCCGTAACCGTGCCTGTCACCACGTCGCCCTCTTGCAACTCGGAAAGCAGCCGCGCTTTTTGCTGTGCGCGCCATTCGCGCTGCGCTTCGCGTTCGCTGAAGATCAGACGGCGGCGGTCTTGATCGACCTCGATGACCTTGACGTGGAGTTCTTCGCCAAGCAGTTCATCCCATTGATCGCGCCCGGCCATGTTCTTCGACACCAGATGCGAACTGGGAATGAAACCTTCGAGCCGATTCCAACGCACCAGAATACCGCCCCGGTTGTGTCCCGTGACCGTCACCGTGACCACTTCTTCCGAGGTGAGCAGTTTGCGGGCCTTCTCCCAGTCATAGCGCTGCAATCCCATGTTGATCGAGACGATAAGGTTATCGTCCTGATCGCGTGGGTTCAGCACGTAAACGGGTACTTCCTCACCAACAAGTAAGCTGTCGCGGAAAGTGGGGTCAAGCCGCGCAATATCCTGCGAAGGCACGATACCGTCACGTTTCGCGCCCAAGTCAACGATGATTTCACGATCATCAATCTGCAAGATGATCGCGTTACGAATTTCACCGCGCCGGGGCGGAGTATACGAAAACGAGGAGTCTAATAGTTCCTCAAATTCCGATGCGTATTCCTTTTCCGTTTGACCTTCTGAGTTTGGAACTGTCATTACTTACTATACCACCTTGTGGAAAGATTGAAATTATCGCATGGGAAGCCAGAGAGGAAGAGGGGAGAAGATAAAATGGGGCGGCGGTTGGTAGCCCCGACAACTGCTAGAGCCTCGCTACACCCGTTGAATCCGATCCTCAAACTGCCTTAACCAATCCATCTCTGCTTTACACAGCGACAGTGCATAGTCCATCACTAACGCTTGCTGAGGGTCACTGTTGCTAGTATCGTCTTGCTCTGCGTATAAAGTTCGCAGCAGCGCCTCAGTTTCGCCGCGCCGGATTGCGACCAGCGTCAACAAATCTTGCATTGGCAGATTCTTCGCCAAGTACAACTTCAGCAAAAACTCACGCCTAATCTGATCTGCGGCTGCTGGTTGCTTGAGCCACTCGCGCAACTCTTGCCGGCCCTTCTTTGTAATCTGATACAACTTCTTCGCAGGCCGCCCCGTTTGCGGGACTTCCTGCACCTCGACAGCGCCCTCATCCAGCAGGCGGTGTAACGTTGGATACAACGTCCCGTAGCTGGCATTCGTCACGGTACTTAACGCGCCCTTGACCCGTTTTTTGATGTCATAGCCCGACATCGAGCGCTCCGCCAACAATCCGAGTACCAAATAACGATGTGACATAGCCTCAAAGGATACATATGTAAATCGTTATCGAGAAGTATATCCTTTCGAGATATGCTCACACAAGATAGAACACCGTTTAGCTGCTGTATGAATCTGAAAATACGCTCACAGCAGTCAGGTTCTCATCCGATGCTTATAACAGGGTACTAACGTTTCGTGAAAATCGCATTAGAAAAGGGGCAGAAGCATGTAAAGATTTGCGACTCTGGCTCTTACAAACGGAAGTTACCCCACTGTACACAGCGCTTGCCGTATTTCACCGAGGTGATAGGCCGTGTGAACCAACATGGCCAGCGCACCAGCGAAATCATTTTCGCCTTCGTTTTCGTCCGCCACATCCCACGTTTCGAGGTCTTGCAGGCGATTGGTGATACGTTGGTAGGTTTCTCTAAGGTTTGATTTGCTGGTTTCCCACTCTTCCGGCGTAACCTCGTGGACGTTTTCCCAGATGTCTTTCCAATCGGCCTTGAACTGCACTTTCTCGACCATCAAGCGCTCGATGACTTCGAGGTAGAAACGCACATGCTCCACCTGCGCGGCGATGCTGGCGCAGTTCGCACCGACAGGCCGTGAGGCCACTTCTGCCGAAATGGTATCCAACGTCTCAAACAGCGACGTGCCGCGATCAAGGTACATCCCCTGAACTTGCTCGAAGGTCTCCACGAATATCGGCAGCACCTCAGACTTGAAGCGTTGCAGCGAGATCGAATCCACCATAACCGTTATCTCCTCGCGCTAATTGTTTTCAGGAAGGCCCATCGCAATACCGCGCATCCCCCGGTCTAGTTCCCAAGGGTAAACGATGTAGGCATCCGTGACTGCGCCGTAGAAATCTGGCTCGGCACTGGCAAACAACGAGCGATAAGGGTTGAAGTGCATCACACAGGTGAACGGCGTCGCGCCCGCGCCTTCGACCCGTTCGCGCACGGCGATGCTGGTGCGTCCACTGCCCCACACATCATCGACGATCAGGGTGCGACGGCCACGCAGAACCGTTTCTTCCGGGAACTGCAAGAACGAGGGCCACGCCATCAAGCCCGAACCCGCCGTGCCGGGAAAATCCACCGCCGCCGTCAGCATATGCTTGATGTTCAATGCTTCGGCCAGCAGCCCACCGGGGATAATGCCGCCGCGTGTAATCAGCACCATCGCATCGAACGTCCCCACGCTGCGGAGCGGGGGCAGCAGCACGTCAACCAGCTTATCAACGTCGACCCATGTCAGCACTTCATGGCGAAGCGAACCTTCTGGAAATGTCATCGCGTATTTGCTCTTTGAATAACACGGTTCATGAATGAAAAACGTGAGGGAATCGAACACCGTATAAAGTGCCGCCCACCGGAAGGATGATTATACGGTTTTCAGTAGCCTTGCGTCAATCAACAGCGTGTTATTCATCCGGTGCTTCGGCGCTATCGGCATCGACATTCACGAACGCTACCGATAGGCCCTCAAGCAGCGACAGCGCCGGATTCAGCAGCACGGGCAGCGTCCACGCTTGAGCAGTCTCGCGGCTGAACTTGCCGACCTTGTTCACGTCCTTAATCTGACCGTTCATCACGGCAGGCTGCATGAAGGCTACCGCTTGCGGCAAACTGCTGAAAACCAGCAGAGCTGTTCCCGATGGGGTCTCCAACGCTGCCGCTTGCCACGTTATAGCCTCGCCCGCTTCCAGCGACCACACAGGCTTATTCGGCATCTGGCGGATAAGCAGATGAGCGTAACGCCCTTTGAACTTCGTCAGATCAGCAAATGTCAAATCGACGGATTGCGAGTCTCGCGCTGCGACCTGCTGCACACGCTCAAGCGTATCGTTGGTGGTGTGAGGCTTTTCGCCGCGCATCAACACGCCTACTGGCAGCGGGCATTCCGCCGCCGTCTCGACCAGAATGCGCGTATAGCCCGCGCCTTCCAACGTTGTGACGTGGCCGTCATTCGGGTCTTGATCGGGGTTGACCACGATCAAGCGCCCGCCGGGACGCAGCACGATCATCGCCGCGTTCAGGAAATCGTCGTTGACGGAGTTGGTGTATGCCACCACCGCATCAACGCTGTCCGCTTCCAACTGCCATTGGTCAGCCTGTTCGGGCGCAGTCACAACGTCGAGGTCTTTGCGAAAACCCGTCAATACGTCGCTTGTCTCGCCGCGTACATCCAGCAGTCGCAAACTCGCGGCGCTCGGCGGCAAGTGTTTAGCCATTGCCTCGATCAAGAGCCGCTTCAAGCGTGGTAGCTCTGCCATCGTCCCCTACTCTTTGCCGCCCTTACGCGCAGCCTGAATCAAACCCACCATTTCATCCCATTCTTCGCGGAACAGATGCAGCGTCACCGAGCCGAGTTCGACGTGAAAAACCATCTCGCCATCCGGTTCGTCGGATGTCCACACCACGTAATTCTCAGACTGTGCCAGCGTGTTCATTGGG
>JACMMD010000693.1 GCA_014379235.1 Anaerolineae bacterium | reverse complement strand
GCCGAAATGCTCCCGCAGATTGATCTTTTTCAGCACATCCAGCGCGCTGACGGAATGCGCCCGTTCCTGCCGCATCCATGAGCCGCGCAAAATTGCCCAAACCGGATGCTCGCCGCGCTGATATTTCACCGGAAGCAGCGTGTTGTCCAAGACAGTCATCTGGAAAAAAAGTGACGGGTCTTGAAATCCCCGTGCCAGCCCTAGCTGAAAAATCACATCGGGCTGCTTCTGCGTGATGTCGTGTCCGTCGAACGTGATTTTCCCCATCGACGGTGCAGTCATGCCGGAAATCAAATTCAGCAGCGTACTTTTGCCGCTCCCATTCGGGCCAATCAGTCCGATGATCGCGCCTTCATTCACGCTCAGGCTCACATCATCAACGGCGCGCAGACCTTCAAAATCTTTGGTGATGTGTTGAAGCTCTAAGATCATGAGGCATCACCCGGTTCATGCGCCAGCGTCGTATGCTGCGGTTCGGGCAAAATACCCTGCGGACGATAGCGCAGCATCAGCAGCAAGATCACGCCGAACAAAATGAAGCGCAGATAGTTAAACTCGAACTCTGAACCAAGCATGTTCAGTTGAATAGCCACAATCGCCGTCACTCGGTCAAGCACCGTCACCAGCAGCGCACCCACCAGCGCGCCTTTATTGTTGCCGAGTCCACCGAGAACGATCATCACCCACACGTCCAGCGTCAGCGTCACCACATAATCATTCGCGCTCACGAAGCCGATATTCAGCGCGAATAATACGCCGGCCACTGCCGCCATTGCCGAACCGATGAACATAATTTGTGCGCGGATACGGGCAACATTCTTGCCGAGGCTTCGGGCCACGCGCTCGTTCTCGCGCACTGCCTTGAGTAGGCGGCCATAGGGCGAACGCACCAAGCGTTCGCTGTAGAGATACGCCGCGAACGCGAAACCAACTACCATTAGCGCGAACAATATCGACGAAAGCTGCGCGTTGTCCAACCAATTGAACGGCTGTGCGATACCCGATAAACCGTTGCTGGCGCAGATGATCGGCTCATAGCCGCGCACGATGATACGCACGATCTCGCCGCCCACCAGCAGCACCAGCGCCAGATACCATTCTTGCCGAACGCGCAGCGTCAAATACGAAATGCCATAGCCGACAATGCCGCCGATCACCGCCGCGATAACCAGCGTAATCGCAAAGTTCGCCAGCCCCACGCCGGGAAGCGTACGCATGATCTCGGTGCGAAGCTGCAACGCGGGGTTAAGGGTGTTTCCACAGGGGAATATCACCTCTTGACCGGCCAAGAGTGGCATCAAGCGTGTATAGGTGATGCCCGCCGTATATGCGCCCAACGACACGAATAATGCCTGCCCGAAGTTAGGGATACCAGCGACGCCATATTCAAGATTGAGGCTGATGGCCATCAGGGCCGCAATACCAAAGAACGTCAGCAGCGCGATAGCAGTTGCGAAGAGGTCAATGTTCAACGCTGCAACCCACGCGCCCGATTGAAGAACTCGGTGAACCCCTGCGGACGCAGCAGCAGCACCAGAATGATGATGATGAACGGTATCGCAGGCTTGAAGCTAAAATCCAGCCCAAGATAATAATTCAAAAGCTGCATCACGGTGTTCTCGGAAAAGCTGACAAGGTACGCGCCTAATATCGTGCCCACGAAACTCGACATACCGCCCATGATCGCGGCGGCGAACACCGACAAAATCGCCAACCAGCCCATCAGTGGATTCACCGACGAGTAAATCCCCCACAGCGCGCCCGATACCCCCGCCAATAGTCCAACCAGAATCCACGTCAAGCTCTTGACGCGCTCGACACGAATACCAATCACCCGCGCCAGCTCGAAATTGTTGGCCAGCGCCCGCATCTCACGGCCCAGCGGCGTATAGTTCAGCAGCGCGCTCAACGCCAGCACCAATCCAACCGTCGTCGGCACAACCCAGAAGAATACGTTCGTCAAAATGATCGAATTGCTGCGATACCAGATTTCAAGCGGCACAGCGATACGGCGGTCAAACAGGTCGAAGCGATCAACCAGCAGGAATAGAATGTAGCGCAGGATCAACCCTACCGAGAACGATGCCAGCAGCATTGTATACGTCGACGGATTGCGCTTTTCCAGCGGGCGAAACACAGCGTAATGGCAAATCAACGCCACCAGCGCCGCCGCTAAAGCCGACAATCCGAGAATAACGATGGGGTTTGACGATACTGCCAGCGATACCACCAGCGCCGTATACGCGCCAACGGTGATGTATTCCGCATGGGCGAAATTCGGCAGGCGAATGACGCTCATCGTCAGCGTGATACCGAGCGCCATCAAAGCATACAGGCTGCCAACTTGCAGCGAACGAACCAGCGAATCTACCAGCAGCGGGCCGGGCATCTATCATCCTATCTGGGTAGGGGCACAGCAGGCTGTGCCCCTTTATTCAACATCAACTTTATTCGTCTAGCGTTAGCTCACCCGATGAGCCGTCATACGTGCCGACCAACGTAAATTCTGTCGCATCTTCGGACACGTTGTAAATGCCGTAACGCGCAATCGCCTGATCGCCATTCGCATCCAAGTATGCCTGCACCGAAGTGCCGATGTAGTGGTTCGAGACGAACGGCAGAATTTCGCTCACTGCTGCGCCGTCGTTATCCACCACCAACATCGATAGCATAGCGATGTTAGCCGCGTCATAAGCATAGTTGGTGAACGGGCCCGGTTCCGCGCCAAACTTCTCAGTGAACGCATCAACGAACGGCTGTGAAAGTGGTGTCTGAGTATCGACAAACGACACCGAAATGAAGTTCGCGTTTTGCAAGAACTCAGCATGTCCGGCATCAGCCAGCAGTTCAGGATTAGCGAGGTTCTCGATACCCATCCACTCGACTGAGGTCAGCACAGGGTCGATCATCGTCACCTGAAACAGCTTTTGCGCGTCCGCGAGGAAGCATACGCACAGCACCGCCGTATCGCCCGCGCTCATCAAGCGGCTAACTTCCGCGCTGAGGCTGGTCGCTTCGCTGGTGAGGTCAGTTGGGTCAGGCGCATAACCGATGCTGACGACTTCGCCGCCGCCCAATTCCGTAAAATCGGCAGTGAACGATTCAGACAGTCCAATACCGAACGGGTCATCGACATGCAAAATGGCCACGTTCTGATAGCCGCGAGACACCGCGATTTCAGCGAACGCCCGCGCCGCGAAATTGTCCGACGGGTAAATCACGCGGAAAATATTGTCGTCGGGAATGCCAGCCGCCGCACCGCTGGATGCCGGAGCGACGATCACGATATCGTTTTCATCGACGAACTGTTTCGCGCCCAACACTTCCGATGTCGTCAGCGGCCCGACGATCACCTGCGCGCCTGTCGTCTGCACGATGGTTTGCACCGCCCGCGCCGCGCCATCCGGTGTGCCTTCCGTGTCCGCACTGGCGATCTCGAAGCGCACGTTCGAACCCGCCGCTTCCAACTCCGCGTTCATCTCCTCGACGGCTAGTTCAATGCCCTTCGAGAAATCCGTGCCGAACGAACCAAGCGGGCCGGTGAACGGCTGCGCTACGCCAAGCACGTAAGTTTCTATTTCATCTTGAGCGCCTGCTGGCATGGCAATGACCAGCAGCAGCAGCGCTAAAATACCGACGATACTCATCTTTCTCATCGTAATTTCCCCCTGAAAAATGGCAGAACGTTTGGCTTCGCAGTATTGGGCGGCATTATCCAATATCAGGCGGCAACACGCAACAATTGTTCACTTTGGCGTAATCTCACTCGCGATCAGGTCAAGCAAAGCACGTCGGAATGTGGCGATTCCATCCGTTCCTTGGGCACGTCCGTAATACACCCGATTAGTCAAACACGCGACAACCAGTTCCCGCGTCGGGTCAATCCATAGCGACGTACCTGTGAAACCCGTGTGACCGTAGCTC
>JACMMD010000692.1 GCA_014379235.1 Anaerolineae bacterium | reverse complement strand
TCGGCAGCCGCAGCGTCGTAAACGGGAATTGTCGCGTTTCCCACGCCGCCGTGAGTACGTCCTCTGCCAGTCGTTTATCGTGTCCGTAGCACCATTCCTCGTAATTGTAGGTGTTCGGCTCTGGCATGGGCATCTCCGGCCCGGCGTAATCAGCCTCGCTGAATGGACGCTTCAAACCGTCGCGCACTAAATAGACCTGCCCGGTACTCAAAAACACATAATGTCCGGTCTTATCGCGCAGCAGGTTAACAATCGCTTCGGCTTCGGGGCCTTTGTAGAGCGCCGTATCCACCACTGCGTCGTACTCGCGCCCGCCCAGCGCCGCCTTAAGCTGGTCAACATCGGTGCGATCAGCGCGCCGCCGCTCAACCTCTTGCGGCAGTTCGTCAGTTGTCAGCCCCCGATTGATAACCGTCACCTGATGGCCGGCTTCGAGCAAGGCATATGTGAGGTAATGGCCGAGATTGCGCGTCCCGCCGATGATGAGGATATTCATATGAATCGGTGCGTCCTATATGACTCTTGTTACAAAAACGAAGCTGCCTCTATTGTACGCACTGGCGCGCGTTCTGACATTAGCCGTTGAGGAGTCAACGTGCTGTCGAGCGTCAGGCTGCCGTCAATATACAGCGCGTGCCATATGTGGAACGTTAGCAGCGACCACAACGTCCATAGTTCATAACCGCCGTTCATATGCGTATCGACCAGCTTTTGCACAGCGTCCGGCTCGAAGTATCCCACCGCCCCCACGTATTCCGGCGACAAATATTGATCGACCAATGGCCGCAGCACGCCGCGCAGCCAGCCGGAACTCGGTGGGAAAAAGCCCCACTTGGGCCGTTCGAGCACTTCTCGCGGCACGAAATCGGCTACCGCGTCTTTGAACACCGCCTTAAAATCACCACCGCGCAGCTTATATTCCAGCGGCAAAGTCAGCGCCAGTTCGACCAGCTTGTGATCTTCCAGCGGGGCGCGAGACTCGATAGACATCGCCATGCACATCTTATCAACGCGCATGTTGCTCTCTTCGGCAATCCACAGGTTGAGGCTGGCATAAGCGATGCGGTCTGCGAAGTGCGGCGTGTTCGGCGCATCCAGCAGGGGTCGCAGCGCCGGAGTTAGCGACGCATAACCCGAAGCCGCCAAACGATCATCGCTCAACAGACCGGGTAGCTGCTCCAAACCGAAGATACGCTGCCATTCCAGATAGCGCTGTATCGAGTCGGTATTGCGCGACTTGCGCGCCAGCTTCCGCGCCGACTCGAAACGCGGATGCGCGGGCAAGTGTTCCAACAGCGGCGTTAGCGCCGCCGAACGCAGCAGCGCAGGGATACGTAAATAACGTTCGAGTATCAAATCTGAACGGTAGCGCGGATAGCCGAGAAATAACTCGTCGCCCGCGTCGCCCGTCAACATCACAGGGACACCTTCCATCCGCGCCAGCGCCGCCACATAAGCCGTTTGCACAATCGAAGGCTGCGCGACAGGCTCATCCAGCGCGTAAATCAGATGCGGCAAAATCTCCGCCAGCGAATTGTTTTGCGGGATGGTGATGGCGTGATGTTCCGTACCGAGACGTTCCGCCGCCAGCGCCGAATAACGCGCATCGACGTTGAACTTGTTGTCGTCTTTGCTGCCGGCCTCGAAGCCGAAGCCGACGGTGAACGTCTGCACCGGACGCCCCATCAAGCGCCCCATGATGGCCACCACCGCCGTCGAGTCTAAGCCGCCGCTCAAAAACGCGCCGAGCGGAACGTCGCTCATCAGCCGCGTCTCAACCGCTTCGATGACGCTTTCGCGTACTTGACGCACAGCTTCATCATAGGATGGCGGGCGGCTGGTATCCATCGTCGCAGTCCAATAGCGCGCCTTCTCCGAGCGTCCACGCTCAACCACCATGAATTCGCCAGCAGCGAGCTTCTCGATGCCTGCGAACATGGTATACGGCGGCGGCGTATAACCAAGCGCTAAATAGGCAGGCAGCGCGGCGGCGTTCACCTGTGGCCGTAAGCCGGGATGCTCGAACAGCGCTTTGATCTCCGACGCGAAAATGAACTCGTCGCCAACATGGGCATAGTACAGCGGCTTCTCGCCCATACGATCACGCGCCAGCAGCAAGCGTTCGCTCGGAGCGTCCCATATGCACAGCCCCAACATACCGCGCAGCCGTTCCAACACCGTATCGCCCCACTGTTCGTAACCGTGAACGATGACTTCGGTATCAGTCTGCGTGGTGAAGACATGGCCCGCCGCTTCGAGTTCGGCGCGCAGTTCTCGATAGTTGTAAATCTCACCGTTGTAGACCACAGCGATACGGCGGTCTTCGCTGAAAATAGGCTGCACACCCGCTGCGAGGTCGATGATGGCCAGCCGTCCCGCGCCGAACGCCAGCGGCCCCGCATGATACGATCCCGCGCCATCCGGCCCGCGATGCGCCATCCGCCGCGCCATGCGCTCGATCAACGCCGGATCGGCCCCGTGTGGATTAAACTGCCCGTATATCCCGCACATTGAGAATACTATCGCCTATTATGGATGAGTTTTCGGGTCGTCAATCACAAATCCCTCAGCCGCCGCTACCTTCAGCAAATCGTTGTCAGCACTAACAAAGGTGATTGACTGTGAAAGAATGGATGCTGCCTTTTGAGCGCTTGCTAACTGCACGGCATCACCAGCCCGAAGATTATGAGTTGCCCCATATGTGATAACCAATTGACGGGCTTGTATCAGGATAGAGCTATCTATAGGCGTAACCACATACTCATGTGCGAAGTTCCACATAAATTCGTTTTGCAAGATAGGGATTCGACGCGCTGAGAGTTCCTTCATACGTCGCCGCTTGGCCAACGCTGAAAAGATCTCCACAGGAGTCAAGTCCGAAACGATTATGCTATTGCCACTTGAGGGCAATATCCAACTTAATACCCAAATGCTGCCAATCTCTGTAAGATAGCGCTTTAGAAGAACGCTTGTATCAACAAAGAATGCGCTCAAACTCTGTCCCTATCTTCTGCGATGAGTTCTTCGGAAGGACGTGCGCCTGCTGGTAATTGGCCAATCTCAAGGATTTCTTCTGGTGTCAACGGCACAAAATCTTCGGGGAATTCATAGGTAAACTCCGTGACCAAAAAACCTGCCGCTAGCAATTCTTCTCGCGCAATCTCCCGCGCTGTTTTTTCCTGCACCACATCCTGATCGGGTTTCTTTTTAGCGACCATCACAACCACTCCCTCTGCCCAACTCCATCGCGCCTATCATATCATCGAGTCGACAGCGCGCTCACCGTCACTTTAGCCAAACCTAGACCGCTAACTTTTGCTCCACCGTATCCACGATCATGCGCGCAATCACCATCGACGACGTAGCACCCGGCGATGGCGCGTTGCGAACATGCGCCACACGTTCGCCGTGCTTAATCAGGAAGTCATCGACCAGCTTGCCATCCGGCGAAAGCGCCTGCGCCCGAACGCCGCTCGGGCCGGGCAGCAAATCGTCGCCGCGCAGCGCTGGCATATAGCGCCGAAGCTCCGTCAGATAAGCGCCTTTAGAGTAATCGCGGTACATCTCCGCCATGCCCGTGCGCCAATACTGCCGCGCCATCTTCCAGAAGCCGCCGAACGTCAGCGCCGCGCCCAAGTCGCGCGGGTTGACCTGCCAGCGCCCGTAACCCTCTCGCGCAAAGGCCAGCACCGCGTTCGGCCCGGCCCATACTTCGCCGCGCATCGTTTTGGTGAAATGGACACCCAAGAACGGAAACTCTGGATCGGGCACGGGATAGATCAGCGACTTGCACATATGCCGTTTTTCGGGGCGAAGCACATAATAATCGCCGCGAAACGGCACGATCTGAACGCCGTCGCTTTCGCCGCCGCTCATGTTGGCGATACGATCCGAGTGCAGCCCGCCACAGGTGATAACGAACTCTGCGTCAATATCGCCTATCGTCGTGACCAGCGTCGTCGTATTGCCGTGTTCGACAAGTCCCGTCACCTTGCAGTTGGTGATGATCTCGCCGCCGTTTTCGCGGATGTCGTCGGCGTAAGCGCAGGTCACTTGCCCGTAGTCGATGATGCCCGTGTTCGGAGAGTGAATCGCCTTGATGCCCGCCGCATACGGTTCGAGTTCGCGCAGGCGTTCCTGCCCGATCATCTCCAACCCTTGAACGCCGTTGGCCGTGCCGCGCTCGTACAGGTTTTGCAGGCGGGGGAGTTCACTCTCGTCTAGCGCCACGATCACTTTGCCGCACAGGTCGTATTGAATGCCGCGCTCGTCGCAGAACGCCAGCATTTCACGATGGCCAGCCACGCAAGCCTTCGCCTTCATCGAACCCGGCGTGTAGTAAATGCCCGTGTGAATCACGCCGCTGTTATGGCCGGATTGGTGGCGGGCGATTTCCGGCTCTTTTTCTAGCAGCGCGAGGCGCAAATCCGGCTGACGTTTGAGGACTTCCCGCGCCGTTGCCAGCCCGATAAGCCCGCCGCCGACCACCACAACATCGTATTGTTTCATATTCACATCACTCGAAATATTAACCGCGTAGGTTTAACCACAATGTAGGGGACGACCTATGTGTCGTCCCGCAACGGGCTATCCTAAAACCGGATCGTTGTAGGGACAACGCAGGCGTTGTCCGCTGGAGAGGCATGATAGTCGCTTAATCGTCCAGATAGATCGGGTTGGTCAGCGCGCGGACATGCCCGGTCGTCGGGTCGATCAGTTGGGCGCGG
>JACMMD010000691.1 GCA_014379235.1 Anaerolineae bacterium | reverse complement strand
GCCAACGCGGCGCTTACCGGAATCATGATCGCTGAACTGCAAGAGCCGCTCGGCATCTGGGGCGCGACGGGTGTGGCGCTGCTGGTATCGGCGTTCGTTGGGATGGTCAACGGCTTTCTGGTGACGGTGGTGCGTATCAACCCGTTCATCACCACGCTCGGCATGATGTCGCTGGCACGAGGTATCGCGTCCGTGCTGGCCGATGGTCTGACTGTGCCCGTTTACGACGAGACATTCGTGCTGCTTGGTGAGGGGACAATCGGCGGTGTGCCGATTCTGGTGATCGTGCCATTGATTTTGTTCGCGCTGACGTGGGTCATCATGCGTTACACGACTTACGGACGGGCGATGTACGCCATCGGTGGCAATGCCGAGGCCAGCGCATTAGCTGGCCTGCCTGTGAACCGATATCGCTTCATCGCATATATGCTGTCCGGCTTGAGTGCGGGTATCGCGGGCGTGTTCCTCACGGCGAGACTCTACACGGCTGCGCCACAGGCCGCACAGGGTTACGAATTGAGCGTAATCGCGGCGGTGGTACTTGGCGGCACAAGTCTCGCGGGTGGCAAAGGGACGATCTTCGGAACGCTGATTGGCGTTTTGATTCTGGCGACGTTGAACAACGGTATGAGCCTGTTGAGCTTATCGACGGATTATCAGCAGATCATTCAAGGCGCGGTGCTGCTGCTGGCGGTGGGGTTAGATCAACTGCGCTATGGCTCGGTGATGCGGCTGGCACGCGCAAAATAAAAGGATACCCTTTATGAACAACGTTAAAGCGAAAATCGGCATTTTTGGCATCGGCTTGGCGGCCTATTGGCCACAGTTCGATGGCTTGAAAGAACGGCTCGAAGGCTATCAGGGCAAGATCGAAGCGCGGCTGCGCGACATGGGCGCGGATGTGTCGTCGGCGGGGTTGGTGGATACCGCTCCGGCGGCGCAGGCGGCGGGCGATTACTTCGCCCGCGAGAACGTCGATTTGATTATTTGCTACGTCGGTACTTATGCCACGTCGTCGCAGGTGCTGCCAGCGGTGCAGCGCCGCAAAGCGCCCGTTCTGATTCTCAATTTGCAGCCATCACCGTCGATGGATTATCCGAATACGGATACAGGCGAATGGCTGGCCAACTGCTGCGCCTGCTGCGTGCCGGAAATCTCGAACGCTTTTGCGCGCAGTCGTATTCAATTCAACGTGGTATCGGGCATCCTCAGCCCCGCCGAAGGTCACGCGAATCAGTATTTCGTGCGAGCGTGGCGTGAGATCGAGGAATGGGTACACGCGGCAGCGGTCATGCGCGAACTGGCTTACAGCCGTATCGGTTTTCTCGGTCACACATACCCCGGCATGTTGGATATGTACTCCGATTTCACCATGCACCACGCGCAGCTTGGCGCGCACATCGAAGTCCTTGAGATGGACGACCTCGCCGCACGGGTAGACGCGGTTCAGCCGGAAGAAATCGAGGCAAAGATCGCGGAGATTCGCCAGTCGTTCGAGGAAGCGCAGCCGGGACGCGACAAAATTTCGCAGCCTGTCACCGAAGAATCGCTGCGATGGTCGGCGCAGGTGGCCTGCGGGCTTGATCGGCTGGCGACAGATTTTGACCTGAACGGCTTGACGTATTATTATCGCGGCTGGAACGGCAACCGCTTCGAGGAAATCGGCGCGGGCTTGATCGTCGGCAATTCGCTGCTGACGGCGCGGGGCATTCCGGCAGCGGGCGAGGGCGACCTGAAAACCTGCGTCGCCATGCTCATCATGGATCGCTTGAAAGCGGGCGGCTCATACACCGAATTTTACGCGATGGACTTCAACGACGACTTTATCCTGATGGGGCATGACGGCCCCGGTCACGTTGCCATCAGCGATAGCAAACCGCTCTTGCGCGGGCTAGGCTTATTTCACGGCAAGCACGGCTATGGCATATCAGTAGAGTTCAAGGTGAAAACTGGCCCGATCACCATCCTGACGATGACGCAGACGGCGGATGGTCGGCTGAAAATGCTGGCGGCGGAAGGCGAGTCGATACCCGGCCCGACGCTGCAAATCGGCAACACCAACTCGCGTTTGAAGTTCGGTCTCGACCCTGCGACGTTCATGAATCGTTGGGCGGAAGCTGGGCCGACGCATCACTGTGCGCTCGGTGTTGGCCACCAACTGGCGAAGATCAAGAAGCTGGCGCGGCTGCTGGATTTGGAATTGGTCATTATCGGAGGTTGATATGAAACGAATCGGCTTTATGCTGAAGGTCAGAGAAGACCGCATGGCGGAGTACAAAGAGCATCACAAGGCCGTTTGGCCGGAGATGCAGGAAGCGCTCCGTGCAACAGGTTGGCACAATTACTCACTGTTTATGCGCGATGATGGTTTGCTTTTCGGTTACTTCGAGACGCCGGAGAGCTTGCAAGCGGCGCAGGCGGGCATGGAAAATCAGGAAGTGAACGCACGCTGGCAGTCGTTCATGTCGCCGTTCTTTGAAATTCCCGAAGGGGCACACGCCGATCAGATGTTCATCGAGCTTGAGCAGGTTTTTTACCTCGAATAGGCCGCAAGAAATACCCCGGCTGTCGAGTTTGGCCGGGGTTGCTATTTAGCGGGTTTGATCGGCATCCGCAGGTTTGTTGAGTAGATAATCACCGGACGCGGCTTCGTCCGCCCGATCTCCTTGCGGGCTTTTATCGGCATGGGCAGGTGTGAAACCCGCGCCGAGAATGGCTTCTTCGATCTGCTCCCATGTGGTGGGTTCGTCCCATTCTACTGTGACCAAGCGTGTACGAAAATCTGCGGTGATGAGGTGCGCTCCAGCGACGCTTTTGATGGCCTGCCTGACCTCGCCTAGCTCCGCTTCTTCCATAATTTGCGGGACTTGAAATGTTCGGCTGTGCATAATGGCTCTCCATTGTCTAACCATCGGATGGCCACAGTGTAACGCGCAAATATTAGCAACTCATAATAAACAAGAATCAAAAACCCTGAACTTGTTAAGGTTGGGGTTTTTGATTGTACCGGTGCTTAGACGGCTGCTGGCTCGTACTCGATCTCTTGTAGCACGTTGACGATCTTCTGCCAGTTGGCCGGGTCGTCCCATTTGACCGTTACGGTTTTGCTATCGACATCGCCGATTACTTCTTGAACTCCGTTGATCTCGCCAAGTTCGTTCTGGATCGTGCGTACACAGCCATCACAGCCGATGTTGGGCACGACAAATGTTTTGCTTTCCATCGAGAATATCTCCTTCTTTACATCATTTAGACGCGCTGAGGCGCCAGTTTCTTAGCGTCTGATTGTAACGCGGATTCGATCTCCGCGAGAACATTAGCATCGGTTTCGCGGCTTTGTAAATCGAGCAGCGCAGAACGGGATGCTTCTCCCGCGACTTTTGCCAGTGCCCAAACCGCGTGTCCACGCACCAGCGCGCTGGCATCATTCAGCAGATTCGTCAGTGGGGCGATGGCGGTTTCATCTTGCCAATTGCCCGCCGCGATACAGGCGTTTCGCAACAATCGTTCGCGCTTGATACGCTCAATCGGTGTGCCGTGAAAGCGTGCCATGAATCTGTCATCGTCTAGCGCCAACACATCGAGCAATAGTGGTGCGGCGCGGTCAAGGTCAAGCGGCAGAAAGGCAAATTCGTCCGTTGGCGCGGCGAAGCGCTCGAACGGGCATACATTCTGGCAGATGTCGCAGCCATAAATCCAGTTGTCCATGAGGGGACGCAGTTCGCGGTCAATCCAGCCCTTATGCTCGATGGTCAAATAGCTGATACAGCGCCGCGCATCGAGCACATGCGGCTGCGGGAAAGCGTCCGTCGGGCAAGCGTTGAGGCAGCGCGTACAACTGCCGCACATCGTAGCACGTCCGGCTGTGTCGTAGGTGTCGAAGGTTAGATCGGTGAGGATTTCACCGATGAAGAAATTGCTGCCCCGCCGCGGGTTGATGAGCATGGTATTCTTGCCGATGAAACCGAGTCCGGCCTGCTGCGCGTGACTGCGTTCGAGTATCGCGCCTGTATCGACATACACACGGTGGCTGCTATTTTGGCCGCTCTCGGCGCGAAGCCATGCGGCCAGCGCTTCGAGGCGCGGCGTCATCAGGTCGTGGTAATCCGCGCCCCACGCATAAGCCGCGATGCGTCCGCGACTCGCTTGGCTCAAGTGTACTTCGGGCAG
>JACMMD010000065.1 GCA_014379235.1 Anaerolineae bacterium | reverse complement strand
TTTCTTCTGACAGTCGAGAATTTGTTTTGAGGTGTCGACAAAACGGCAAGTTCACCCAACTTTCGAAACGAGTTACAATATTCAAGTGATTTAGTAACGGAGTGCTACCCGTGCCGATCTATTCGCGCAAGAATCAATATGTTGGCATCAACGCGCATCTACACAGTGTTATGCAAAACTTGTCAGGAACGTGGGGAGTTTTTCATAGCACACATATTATTCATCTGGCAGAAGCGATCAATCAGCGACTGCCTGCTGGTTATACGGTTGTGCCGGAGATTGGGATGCAAATCCGCGAGCATCATCCACATTCCGGCGAAAGCGCCGCCGAATTTCTACAAAGACGCCAACCCAAATCAAAACGAAATCGGCGTAGTATCAAACCGGATATTTCCGTTTATGATCGTGAAATCGAACGTGATACGCCCGCCAGTGGTACTGCCCTTGCAGCCCCAACCGCGCCCAGTATCACCATGCCGACTATCGACACGTTTGAAGACCCGGAAATGTTCCTGACGGCGGTAATTATTTATCGTTACAGCCAAGAGGAAGGGTTTGGCGAACCTGTGGCGTGGCTAGAACTACTCTCGCCAAGCAACAAACCACCCGGCGAAGGTGCTGCCCAATACTACGACAATCGCAAGATTACGATCAGAAATCGCATTGTGCTGGTGGAACTGGATTACCTGCATCAGTCGCCGCCTGTTCTGTATAACATGCCCAGCTACGCCGATGGTGAAGCGAATGCCTTTCCGTATCATATCGCCGTTAGCGTACCGCGCCCAAGTCCACCTGAAGGCAAAACAAATATCTATGGTTTCGCTGTCGATGCGCCCATGCCCGTGCTTGATATTCCGCTTTCCGGCAAAGATGTTGTGCGCGTAGACTTTGGTGAGGTCTACCAGCATACCTTCGAGAGTATCGATTTTTTCAGTCAGCGTGTCGATTATGCAGCCGAACCGCCCGCATTCGAGACCTATAGCGCCGCCGATCAAGCGCGGATTCGGGCACGGATGGCAGCAGTCTCCAACGCGCAAACACAGGGCCTCGATTTGGAACAGGGGCCATTCGCTCTAGAGCGCCAATAAGTAAAGCGTTTGTAAACTGACTGTAAACCTTTCGCATTACGGTTGACCTTCGCCCACACGTCCTGTAACCTTCCAATAGAATGTACGTATAACTTGAATATGGGGAACAAACTCCCCGGCAACTGCGTTTATTGCACGTTACCTGTCACTCTATTGAAAGGACGCGACATGAGACGAAAGCTCATTTTTCTCCTCACTATCGCCGCACTGCTGGTCGGGATACTGCCCGTCGGCGTGAGCGCCGCGCAGACTTCCGATACCGATTTACTCGCCCTCGCACGCTATTTTCCGAACACGACGGCAGCCTTTGTGACCGTTCGCTCCGATGATGAATTCATCGACACGCTGGACGCGCTACTCGACAGCTTGCGCGAAAATCTTCCGCCGGGAACACTGCCGCCTATCACCATCCGCCGCGCACTCGATCAAATCGCAGGGCAGGTTGGCGGCTCAGGATCAACCTTTGACGACGCGATGCGGCCATGGCTTGGCGATTCGTTCGCTGTCGGCGTGCCCACATTGGATGCTGGAAACCCGCAAACAATCGTGGCCATCAGCGTTGCAGATAATGCAGCGGCCAGCGCCTTTGTCCAAAGCTTTTTAGACCTTATTCCAATGGAATACACAACGGTCAATGAAGCCAACTACAGCCTTTACAGCCCCACCGATGTGACGCTGCAATCCAGAAGTCAGTCGTTCTTGCTGGCGGAAGATGTCGCGCTCATCGGCAACGACCCCGATGCGCTGGTGGCGATGTTCCGGCAAGATGGCACACTGGCCAGCAGCGCCTCGTTCACCGAGGCTATCGCCATGCTCCCCGCCGACTCCTACAGCGCGATTGGTTTCATCGACATACCTCAGGCTTTGCCGACGGCTGAAGAATTGATTCAGAATCGCCTCGACGGTATGGAAGCATTTGCAACCCCGCTTGACCCTACGGCGCTTCTGAGCGCGTTCGGGCCGGCTGCCTTTGGTTTCACCGTCATGGGTGATCGTTCGCTGGTGCTGGATTACGCGCAAACATTGGGCGATACATCGGCGCTGCAAGACATGGGCTTAGTGCCGGAGACGTTCATCGTCCAGCCTATCGACCTGAGTTTTGCCGAAAACCTCCCCGGCGATGTGCCGCTGGTGGTGCAAGCGTCGGCATTGGGGCCGTCAGTATCGACGTACTTCGACGCGCTCATCCAATGGGGGCGAATGTTGCAAGAGCAGGGCTTCATTGACCGCGCAATTGACCAATCCCGCGACCTTGGCGATACGAGCTATGTGCCGCGCTTCGTCAGCGATATGAATCCGGGCCGCGCGCTGGTCGTCGGCATCAACTTCTTCTTCTCCGGTCTGACGGGACTCAACCTTGAGCGCGACGTGTTGAACTGGATGACCGACGATTATGCTTTCTTCGTCCGTGTTGATGTCAACGAAGACGATGAAACCGCCGCGCCCTTGATCGACGCGGGCTTCGTGGTGGCGGCGACAGATGCCGATGCAGCAGCGGTCACCGTCGCAGGCTTGAGCGACTCGCTCACGGCCTATGAAGTTCCGTTCAGCACCGAAGAAATCGGCGGCGGCGACGTACTGGTGCTGTCGCTGGCGGAAATGTTCCCCGATGATTCGGCACTCAGCGAACTACCCGACGATTACGATATTCTCATCGGCTCGAACGATGCGGTTTTCGCAATCGGCACACGCCGCGCCGTATCCGAAGCGCTCGAACCCGGCGACTCGCTGGCAGAGAACGCGGCGTTTATCGAAGCGACTGAATACCTGCTGCCCGACGCTCAATCCATGTGGTACATCAGTTTCGCCACATTTGCCGAGCCGTTCGGCATCTACGCACAGCAGCAAAGCGGCTCGTCTGGCGACCAAGCCCAACGCGCCGAAGCCATTTTCCGCGCCGCGAATTCGGCTACCTTGAGCCACACCAACACACCCGAAGGGGACACCACGATTCGCTTCGTACTCACGCTGGCGGAATAACGATACTCCGTAGGGGCACGGCATGCCGTGCCCCTACACGAGAGCATTATCGCTGTAGGGGTGCAGTGCGCTGCGCCCCTACATCAAAACACGATGTCAATAGGAGCGAACCTGCGTCTTCGCTCAACATCAGGGCAAACGCGCAGGTTTGCCCCAACCACAACCCTTTTGCACGGGCAACTCATAAGTTGCCCCTACCGAACCTTCTCAGGAGATATCATGAAAAAGCTCACATTGATCCTTATGTTGGCGGTGGTCGCGCTTGGCTTGCTGCCTGCGACGGTGGTGATGGCCACGCCCGTCGATGAACTCACGGCACTGGCGGCGTACTATCCGGCCAGCACCGTCGCTTTCGCTGGTCTGCGCGTTGACGATGCCTATATCGCCACGCTCGATGACCTGATCGCTGAACTCGACGGCAAGCTGCCCGATGAGATGATGGCCCCGTTCTCGTTCCAATCGCAGTTGAATGATTTCGCCTCGCAGGTTAGCGGCGGTGAGGGTGATTTCGACACTGAGGTTCGCTCATGGTTAGGCGATACGGCGGCGGTTGGTCTCATCGACCTCGATGCCATTGATGAAACGCCGCACTACTTGATCGTCCTCAGTGTGACCGACGCTATCCCCGCCGAAGAACTGATCGGCACGATCACTGACTTCACCGACTTTGGCCAAGCCGAAGAAGGCGAAGACTATATTCTATGGGAAGCCGGAGATGGTATGAGCGGCGGCGGCTCGATTTTGCTGGCCGATGATGTGCTGCTCATCGCTCAAGACACCGAGACCGTGATGGCGGCCTACGAACTCAACGGCGATGGTACGCTGGCCGGCAGCGACGATTTCGACGCGGCGCTGGCTCTGCTGCCAGAGACGGATTACAACATCGTGGCCTATCTGGCCAACCCGCTGGAACTTTTCACCACGCTCGGACAGATGGGCCAGATGCGGGGCGGTGTGTTCAGTCGCGGCGCAGATATGTCCGACATGACGCTCCCGCCAGAAATCATCGAGGCAGTTGGCCCGCAGGTAGGATTCGAGCGTGCGCAGCAGCGCCGCGCGATCCACCTCGTCCTCGCCGGCGCGGGCGACGTAGTCCTGCGGGACGGCGTCGAGCGC
>JACMMD010000690.1 GCA_014379235.1 Anaerolineae bacterium | reverse complement strand
CAGCTGCTGGCCGCGGCCGGCGAAGGCGATGGACAGCACTTCGCCGTGGGCGCGCGGCTCCATCAGGTAGACGGCCGGGTACTTCATCGTCACCTTGGAACCCAGGTTGCCGTCGATCCACTCCATCGTGGCGCCCTCGTAGGCCGCCGCGCGCTTGGTCACCAGGTTGTAAACGTTGGTCGACCAGTTCTGGATTGTGGTGTAGCGGCAGCGTGCGCCGTCCTTGACAATGATCTCGACGACCGCGCTGTGCAGGCTGTCTTCGCTGTAGCTCGGCGCGGTGCAGCCTTCCACGTAATGGACGTAAGCGCCCTCATCGACAATGATCAGGGTGCGCTCGAACTGCCCCATGTTCTTGGTGTTGATGCGGAAATACGCTTGCAGCGGCATCTCGATATGCACACCCGGCGGCACGTAAATGAACGACCCGCCCGACCATACAGCGCTGTTCAGCGCCGCGAACTTGTTGTCCGACGACGGGATAATCGTGCCGAAGTATTGGCGCACAAGGTCTTCATGGTCACGCAGCGCGGAGTCCATGTCGGTGAAGAAAACGCCCTTGTCTTCGAGGTCTTTGCGGATGCTGTGATACACAACTTCCGACTCGTACTGCGCCGTTACGCCTTGCAGGAATTTCTGCTCGGCTTCAGGGATACCGAGGCGATCAAAGGTATTCTTGATCTCATCGGGAACATCGCCCCACTCGCGCCCCTGTTGATCGGTGGCGCGCACGTAGTAGAAAATATTGTCGAAGTCGATGCCGGTCAGGTCGCCGCCCCATGTGGGCATCGGCTTGCTGAGAAAAATATCATACGCCTTCAGGCGATAATCGGTCATCCACTGCGGTTCTTTTTTCATCGCGCTAATCTGCGCGACGATTTCGCGGTTCAGGCCGCGCTGGCTCTTGAACGCATAGTTCTCAACGTCATGGAAACCGTAGGTTTCCTCATAAGAGCCGCGCACATCTTTGAGCGCCGATTCTTTGACACTGAGCTGCTTTTCGCTCGAAACGACTTCTTGTACCATTTGCCCTCTCCTTGTTATTCGACGGCGCTTGTACTGTACTTCTCACGAACCCAATCGTAGCCCGTCTCTTCAAGACGCAGCGCTAAGTCTGCGCCGCCGCTTTCCACAATGCGTCCTTCAAACATCACATGCACGAAATCCGGCGTGATGTAGTTGAGGATGCGCTGATAGTGTGTAATCACCAATACGCCGAGATCAGGCCCCTTGAGCTTGGCAACACCTTCGGCCACCACACGCAGCGCGTCAATGTCGAGGCCAGAGTCGGTTTCATCGAGGATAGAAATCTTGGGGTTTAGTACGGCCATTTGCAGAATTTCGGCGCGTTTTTTCTCGCCGCCGCTGAAACCTTCGTTGAGGTAGCGGCCCGCGAAGCTGTGATCCATCTGCAAATTGTCCATCTTTTCCATCATCATGCGCCGGAACTGTGGGATCGGAATGCCCTTGCTTTCCGGGTCATCTGCCTTCATCCGCGCATTAATCGCCTGCCGCAGAAAGTTCGCCAGCGTCACACCGGGGATTACCACCGGGTACTGAAACGCCAAAAATAGTCCGGCGCGGCTGCGCTCGTTCGGCTCTAACTCAAGCATATCCACGCCGTCGAAAATGACCTGTCCGCCAGTCACGACGTAAGCCGGGTGTCCGAGAAGGACGTTTGCGAGTGTGCTCTTGCCAGAACCGTTAGGCCCCATCAAGGCATGAACTTCGCCCTGTTTGATCGTGAGATTAACGCCGCGAAGAATCAGGTTATCTTCAACGGAAGCGTGTAGGTTACGAATTTCTAGTGCTGCACCCATGCGGGGCTTTCCTCCTGCGGGTTTAATGTCTGTTAACTTTTCTTTGTACCCAGAGGCACAAATAGGATTCAAAGTATAGCAGTGAGGGTAGAGCATGTCAATATTTATGATAGACATGATAAATATTGATGCTACGTTCAAAGCGCCCGTGTGTTATACTTATTTTCTACTCAAAAGGATAAACTGTTCATGAGAACAGCCGAGATATGAGGCTCAACTAATGACTGACCAATCTCCAACACCAGCGGTGCCACAGGCAAAAAATGAAGAAGCGCTGCGTGAAGCGTTGCGAGTCGTCATAGACCCCGAAATCGGCATGAATATTATCGAGCTAGGTCTGGTTCGCGGCTTCGAAATCTATGACGACCACGCTCACGTCCACATGATTATGACCACGCCCTTCTGCCCTTACGCACCGCAGCTTCTTGAGCAAACGCGGCGCACCGCGCAAGATTTTCTCGGTGTACCAACCACCATCGAATTGGGCTTGGAGTTGTGTACACCGGAACTATTGTAAGACGGCGTAGCCGACGACTGGGGTCTGTT
>JACMMD010000689.1 GCA_014379235.1 Anaerolineae bacterium | reverse complement strand
GGCGTGGTCAACTTGACCTGATCGGCATGATCGAGCAGCTTGAAAGTATCGGTTACGCAGGGCGCTACTTTGTCGAGATGGCCTATATGCACCCGGACTACTCGGATGAAGATGCAGCAGTGGCGGAAAGCGTGGAATATTTGCGGAAATTAGCTCTCTAGTCGGGAATTTCAATCCCCGTTTATTCTTGAAGATTATCAGACACATACGTTGAGGATTTCTCATGCAGATCAAGAAAGTAGATGTTTATCCGCTCGGCTACGAAGAAACCAACGATGACAACGCCATGCGTTATATCGTGCTGGTGCGTGTCGAAGCCAGCGATGGCACATTCGGCTGGGGTGAGTGTATCAGCCAGTTCCGACCCGCCACGTTTGCCACCGCCGCGCTGATCGAGAACGGTCTAGCCAATGTCATCATCGGCCAAGACCCGCTCGATAACGAACGGCTGTGGCACGCCTTACGTCAGGAGGTCTGGTGGTATGGCGATACAGGCGGCATCGCAGCCTTCGCCGTCAGCGCGCTCGATATGGCGTTGTGGGACTTGAAAGGCAAGCTGCTCGGTCTTCCGCTTCATCAAATGCTTGGTGGCAAGATGCAAGAACGCTTACCCGTCTGCGCCAGCACTCACCCCAAGGCATCCGAGATCGACGACATGGCTAAAGAATTAGCCGGACACATCTCTAACGGCTATCAGCTTGTCAAAGTGGGGTTCGGCAAGAAAGGACACGCTAATCTCGGTGTAACCGCCGAGCGTGACATCGCTTTCGTGCGTACCGTGCGTGAAGCCATCGGCCCTGATGCGGGCTTCATCGTGGACATCGGCGCAAAGATGCACTGGAATGTGCCTTACGCAGTGCGGATGGCCAAGGCCTTCGCTGAACATGGGCTGACATGGCTTGAAGATATTTTTCACCCTGACAACTTCGCGGGTTATATCCACCTGCGACAGGCCGTGCCAGAATTGATGGTCGGCTTTGGTGAGCGTTTCTGGAATATGGACGATTATCAACGCCTGCTCGAAGCCGACGTTTGCGACGTGATTCTGGTTGACCCGGGCCGCACCGAAGGCATCACCGGAATGCACCGCATCACGCAGCTTGCAGCGCGCTATAAGGTGCAAATGGATCCGCACTCATGGAGCAGTGCCATCAATACCGCCGCCAGCATTCATGTCGCGCTAGTTGCGACTAATGCCTCGATTTTCGAGATGAAACCAATTGAAAACCCGATGCAGCATGAACTGGTTGAGAAACCGTTCGCGCATGCTGATGGTTGGATTTACGCGCCAGAGGGCCCCGGCTTAGGTGTTGATGTGATCGAAGCGACGGTGCAGAAGTACAGCTTGAAGAAATAATCATGGTCGTGTAGGGGCAGGTCTGAGACCTGCCCCTACGAGGATACAACTGTTTAGCTGGCGACTTCTGTCGCTTCAGCTTCTTCCATCGGGACAGAATCATAGATATTGTCGATGTTATAGACCGTGAACGGCCCCATCAAAACACGATTCGCCTCAACGTCAGGGCGCGTCGGGTCGGCAGTGATCTCGTACTCGCCCATGCGGCCAGCGACGAACGTATCGCCAGCTTCGCCCTCAATCGCGCCAGTGGCGATCAAGTACGACACGTAGTACGTCAGGTAGCCGAGGTCAACGAAGCTCCACAGTGCGAACTGCGGCGCGCAGCCATTTTCCGTGTAGGCCAACATTTCCACCGGAACGGCCAAGCCCGTGACCACAACGCTGTTATCGGTGCCTTCACCGCACAGACCTTCGTCTTGCAGCGCGCGCGCAGCCGCCGGAGCGCCCACGCTGGTTGGGGCGATAATCAGTTTCAGATCGGGGTAGCTGTCGATCAGACCCAGCGCCTGATTGTAGCTCTCTTCGGATTGGTCATTGCCGTAGACAATATCGACCAGTTCGAGGTTCGCGTATTCTTCACCTTCAAGCGCAGCTTCCATCGCGGCAATCCACGCATTCTGGTTGGCGGCATCCGGTGACGCCGAAAGAACAGCGATCTGACCGCCTTCTTCACCAAGAATATCTAGGGCCATAACCGCAAGAACTTCCCCGGTTTCGGTAAAGTCTACCTGAGCGACGAACACATCTTCGCCCTCGCCCGACGGAATCGGGGAGTCCCACGTCACAACCGCGATGCCCGCTTCTTGTGCGGCCACAGCGGCAGGCGTAATCTGGTCACCCGAATTGTTCGAGATCATGATCGCGCCGACACCCTGCGTGGTCGCATTGGTGACGATTTCGATCTGGCCGGCAACGCTGTTTTCAGGTGTCGGGCCATCGAAAACCAGTTCTTCGGGGTTGCCGAGTTCGGCGGCGGCTTCGAGCGCGCCTTCATGCGCCTGATCGAAAGGCAGAATACCCAAGAACTTGGGCAGTAGCACCATTGCGACAGGCTGACCGGGTTCAGCTTCGACAGCATCCTGCGCGCCAACGGTGAAAACCGAAGTCAGCAGCACGAACAAAACCAGAAGGCTCACCATACTGACGTTCTTCTTCATGCGAAAAGCTCCTTTTGTTTAGACTCAAAGTTCAATATTGATAAGTTGAAGGTACGATCAGGATTCCCACTCAAGTGGTTTGCGTTGCATCCTCCTTCTTCACTTTCGTATCCGGCGGACGAGTCAACAACTGTCGGCGCCGTAAGAACTGCTGAACATCGCGCGCCGAATTGGGAATAAGCACTGAAAGAATGAGCAGCAAACCGATCACGGATGTTTGTACATTGCCAGTGACGTTAGCCAGCCCCATGCCGTTACGCAGGTTTAGAATAATCAAAATCGACAGCCCGACACCAGTCAGCGTACCCGTGCCGCCGAAAATACTGACGCCGCCAAGCAGCACCATTGTGATAATGTCGAGTTCAAAGCCTTCCGCCGTATTGCCGCGCACCGCGCCCAAACGTGCGGCCACCAAGATGCCCGCTAGTGCTGATAAAAGCCCTGAGACGATATACAACGTCATCTTAACACGCTTGACTTTGATGCCGGAAAAGCGCGCCGCCTCAGCATTGTTGCCGATGACGTACACATAGCGCCCAAATGACGTATATTGCAGCACAACCACCGCGATGGCGAGGAAAACAAAAAATATAATCAGTGCGAGTGGAACTGCTCCAACGAGCGG
>JACMMD010000688.1 GCA_014379235.1 Anaerolineae bacterium | reverse complement strand
TAGCAGGCGAAACATTCGTAGACGCTGTTGATATTGTGAGGAAACAGCCAACCCGCATAATTGAACGCAATGGATTTGAAACTGACGATATAGAACCTTCGCCTGATGGATTATCGCTTGCGATTGCCGGCGAGTGGGGGACAAGGTTGGTTTACAATCTCGCCAGCGGTGAAAATGCTACTATCCTACCGACAGATTCAGCGGGAAATCCTATGAGTTTAGCGTGGTCGCCTGATAGTGAGTGCATAGCGTTTGGCTTTACAGGCGGAACAATTTTTATCTGGCAGGCTTCTAACGGTCAAATGTTTACTTCATTGAGCGGTCACGATACAGCAATAGTAGAACTCGAATGGTCGGCTGACGGTTCACGACTTTACTCTGGTGATAGAGACAACACTGTGCGCGTGTGGGGCAGTGAACAAAGTTAGTCCGCTTTCGACGGCGATCATCTGCGGGCACGTCTTTGCCTACGCAGGGCCTTGCATATACACACCGGACTGGTGAACGGTGGCCGGCAGACGCGGCGCGAACTCTCGCAAGTTATTGACCAGCGCTTCACGCGCACCGGGATCAACCGCGTAGAATGATACTGTCGGGCTGGCCGCCGAGATATTGTTTTGAATCGTCCACTGCCCTACTCTGGCCCACTGCTCCGGTAGGTCGGGATACCACGAATCGTAGACGATGGCGATCTGCGTATTACTTTCGCGGGCGATACGATAGATGAAGTCGACGTCGAAGTCACTGTTGAGCTTGGCGGTGGCCACTTCGTAAGTTCCCAAACCGTACAGGTCGAGCAATCGAATGTCGGCTAAATAAGTGGTCGCGCCGATGTCGTTGAGCGCGACACGCTGCCCCTCATAAAACTCGCGCAGGAACGTGCCCATCTGGTACTGCTGCTCGTAGATGTTGGTGGTGGCCGGGACGACCTTTTTCATCACTTCTTCCACGCGATACAGCATCGGCAGCGTGAGCACGAATAACAGCGCGAACATCGCCGCCAAACGGGGTACGGTGTGGCGCTGCATCCACGCCTCGAAGTGCGTTGGAAAGAAATCACGCACGGACAGCGCGATGGCCATCACCCCAAGCGCGATCAAATATGCCTCGTAGCGGAAGAACCAGCCGACCCCCGCGAACTGCATATGCAGCACAAACGTCGGGATGACAATCAGCAGCATCAGATTCGATGCTTCCCACAGCGTTTTGCGGCGCGCATAACCCACGAACAGCAGGATAACAATGCCGACGGTCAGCGTCATCAGCGGCGGGTAGGAGTAATAACTGAGCATCGACTTGGAGAGTCCTAAGAAAATGATGATGCCATCCAACGTCGAGAAACTCTGCGGGATGACCTTGAGCATTAGCGAGTTCGGCAGCCAGTCCGAACCGTTGACCACCGAGAAAAACCCGTAAAAAACAACCGGCAGCGCGGACAACCCGCCAAGCATCAGCGCGTAAGCCCAACGTCCACGCGCCAAAAACAGCGCGCACACAAAAGCGATGATGAAGACGCCCTCGTAGCGCACCATCGGCACGAACAACCCCAAAAACAGCACTCGCCCGGACAAGTCGGTGATGACGCGGCGCGGTGTTTCGCGTTCGTTTAAACACAGCAGCCGAACCGCGTTATAGATGAACAGCAGATCGATGAGGATTTGCAGCGTGTGTTCCATGCCCGTGAAGATCAAATTGGGCAGCGGAATAAAAAAGATTAACCCGATCATCACAGCAAGGCTGTAAAAGCCGCCGCCGCGAAATCGGTCAAAGATGATGTGCGTGGTGATGAGCAGCAGCACCGCGCAAATGATATTCATCACGAACGGCGCGGCATCGCTTACGCCGAAAATCCAGTAAACCAGCGACAGCAGCAGCGTCCACAACGGCGATGAGGTACTTGAAGTGAACGCCTCAAAGCGCGTCATGCTCCACAGTCCATGCTGGCTGAACTGGCGGGCCATGGTCATGTGGATATACGGATCATCCAAATTGTAAATCAGATGGCCAGCATTACGTGCCAGCGAGTCGTTGACCATCGCGGCCAATATCGCCAGCAGCACCGCAATCGCCACTGCTGCGGGCCAGCTCCGGCGCACGAATTCAAGCAGCGTTAGTGGTTTCCGAACGGGTTTCGCCGCTGGTCGGCGCAAGGGCTTAGGCGTTTGCGCTGGTAAAGCGGGTGTTTGTACTGGCTCGGCTTGCGGTGTTTGTAGGGGCGCAGCGTGCTGCGCCCCTACATCAGCAACCGTAGGGGCACGATGCATCATGCCCCTACCCTCTGTCTCCGTCGGTTTTGTCCCGCGCCCTGCTTGTCGTAAAACCACCAGCAGCGCGCCGATTGCAGCCGCTAACGTCAGCAGCACGAACGGAATTCGGCTGGTGCGGTGTTCGTCGGGCAAGGCAAGGCGGCTGCGTTTCATTCTCGATAGGGTCTACGGTGCGGCGAGTTCGCGCTGGGCGATGTACCACGCGATTGTCTCGCGCAGTCCATCCGCGAATGGGGTATGCGCCCGGAAGCCGAATTCACTTTCGGCGCGGGTGACATCGAGGCTGCGGCGGGGCTGACCATTGGGCTTAGACGTATCCCAGCGCAGTTCGCCCGTGAAGCCGACCTCTTTGGCGATGATCTCCGCAAGGTAGCGGATGCTGATCTCACGTCCACTGCCGAGATTGACTGGCTCGGACGAATCGTAGTTCGCCGCCGCCAGCGCGATACCTTCCACCGCGTCTTTGATGTACAGGAGTTCCCGCGTGGCCGAGCCATCGCCCCAGATGGGCACGAAACTATCGCCGCGTTCTTTAGCCTCGATCATCTTGCGAATCAGCGCCGGAACAACGTGCGACGTTTCCAGATCGAAGTTATCGCCGGGGCCGTAGAGGTTAACCACCAGCAGATGCACAGCGTCATAGCCATATTCGGCGCGGTAGGCTTGGCTTTGCACCAGCAGCATTTTCTTGGCCAGTCCGAAGGGTGCGTTGGTCTCTTCGGGGTAGCCATCCCACAAATCGGCCTCGCGGAAAGGCACGGGCGTAAACTTGGGATACGAGCAAATCGAGCCGATGCCCACGAACTTGGGAATGTCGGCCAACCTCGCGCCTTCCAAGACCTGTGTGTTCATCATAATGTTGTCGTAGTAGAACTGGCCGGGGTGCTGGCGATTCGCGCCGATACCGCCCACTGTCGCCGCCGCATGAATGATGAGCGTCGCATCGGGGTTATCCGCGTACAACCGCTTCACGTCCGCCGCTTGGCGCAGGTCGTAATCGCGGCGGCGTGGGACGATGACTTCGCCCGCACCGAGCGCTTGTAAATGC
>JACMMD010000687.1 GCA_014379235.1 Anaerolineae bacterium | reverse complement strand
TATCGCGACGATCGTGCGTGCGCTGTTCAATACGACGTCCAGTTCAGGAGATTCATCGAACCACGACGCTGTGTGTCCATCGGCGCCCATGCCCATCAGAGCGATGTCGATTGTGGCGCCGGCATAAACTGCATCGGCGCTTGTCGCGGCTTCTTCTAAGCTTGTGTCCGAAAACATCGGCAGCAGGTTCGCGCCCGCAGATAATGCCGGTCCTAGGGCACGACGAAGCAGCGCTTCGTTTGAGGCTGCATTTGTTGGCGGCACGAAACGCTCATCCACCAACAGAAACGTGACGTGCGGCCAATCAAGTGGCATCGCCGCAAGTTGCTCATAAGCAGGCTCAGGCGTGCCGCCACCCGAAAGCGCCACGAACGCTTCGCCGCGCTCGAAAATGCCAGATTGTATGGCTTCCGCGATGCGCGACGCGGCCGCCTGCATCAGCGCTATGCGTGTTTCGAACGCGCGGATGTTTGTCATTTCCCGCGATTGGCGAGTAGATCGCGCATCATTGCAGCGACGCTATCGCCGTGCTCTTCGCTCGCCAAAGCATACGCAGCCGTCGCGCGCATATAGCCAACTTTATCGCCGCAATCGTAGGTCGTGCCGTCATACTCAAGCGCATGAAACGGCTGCACGCCCATTAAACGCGCCATTGAATCCGTGAGCTGGATCTCGTTGCCCGCACCAGGTCCTTGGCTCTCGAGCAGTTCGAAAATTTCTGGCTGCAAGATGTAGCGGCCGCTGATGAAAAGGTTCGATGGCGCGTCTTCGCGCTTCGGCTTTTCAACCATGCCCTTCATCTTGATCAGCCGGCCCCCAAAGTTTTCTGGGCGGCTCTCTGGCGTAATCACGCCGTAGCGCTCAGGCGTATCTGTCGGCTCCACCGCGATAATGTTGCCGCCGACCTTGTTGTACGCATCGACCATTTGCGCGAGGCACGAGGGCTTCGCCATCATCAGCATGTCCGGCAGCATCACCGCGAACGGCTCGTCGCCGATAATGTCCCGCGCGCACCAGACGGCGTGGCCTAAGCCCAAAGCCGCCTGCTGGCGAACGAAGCTCATCGAGCCCGCGACCGGCACCGAAAGCGTCGCCTCCGCTAACTGCTCGGTCTTTTGCTTCGCCTGAAGGGTTACTTCGAGTTCATAAGATCGGTCGAAATAGTCCTCAATCGCACCCTTATTTCGCCCTGTGACGAAGACTATGTGCTCGATGCCGGCGGCCAGAGCTTCGTCCACGACGTATTGAATCGCCGGGCGGTCGAACACAGGGAGTAATTCTTTCGGTATCGCCTTGGTCGCGGGCAGAACCCGCGTTCCGAACCCGGCGACCGGGAGTACCGCTTTCCGTAGCGTACGAGGTGAGGTGGAAGCGCTAGCCATTGTGGTTCCGTCTTCGGCGCCGCAACACGGCGAATTCCGGCTCATCTTACACCGCAAGCCTGAGCCAGTCGCAACTGCGCATGAGCGCCAGATTCGGCTGAAATTCAGGAATTTCGACTAGGGTGGTTTCAAGCCGCTCTAGTCGGTGGGTGAGGGTGTCGAGAGGCGTGACAGCAGTCACGGACCATCTCTCTTCGGCGCCGCAAAGTAGCAATTGCCATGTTGGCAACCTTTTGTTAACTGACCGCCGCCGGTCCGGGAGTTCTCTGCAAATGTCCCCCTCGAATTT
>JACMMD010000686.1 GCA_014379235.1 Anaerolineae bacterium | reverse complement strand
TCACGTCAATCACAGCGCACTGATAGCGTGACGCTGGCGCTGCGGCTGCAAAACACAGGCCGCGCCGCCGCTGAAAACGTGGTCGTCACGCTGCAACCCGGCGACGGTTTCAGCATCGTTGGCGAGACCAACGGCGAAGTACATCTCGAACGGCTGTCGGCGGGACGCTCGGCGGCGGTAGAGTACACCATTCAGCCCAACGCCGCGGAGACGGCCCGCGTCGTCTGTCAGATCACATGGGATGACCGCGTATCGCAGGGCAACAGCGCCGAATTTGCCGATGTGGTGCGCTTCTTAGAGGCCGCCGAAGGCTTCCAGCGCATCCCCAACCCGTACATCGTCGGGCATCCGGTCAGGTCGTCGGAGATGTTCTATGGGCGCGAGGATGTGTTTCGCTTCCTCGCTGAAAATCTCAGCGGCTCGGTGCAAGATCGCACGCTGGTGCTCTATGGTCAGCGGCGAACAGGCAAAACGTCGATCCTGTATCAACTGCTGGCCGGACGTTTGGGCGAGGGCTTCATTCCGGTGCTGATCGACATGCAGGAACTCGCGCCGCTCATCAACAACACAGGCGATTTCTTGAGCGAAGTGGCCTATCAACTAGCGCGGGCCGTGACTAAAGCCGGAGTCACGCTCGAAGCGCCGCCCGAAGATGCTTTCGCCACTGCCCCGACCCGCGCTTTCAACCGCTTCCTCGACGCGCTGGAAGACGCTCTACCGAACAAGCGCGTGGTGGTCATGCTGGACGAGTTTGAATTGATCGAGACCAAGATCGCGGATGGCAAGCTCGATACCGATATTCTCGGTTACTTCCGCAGCCTGATTCAGCATCGCAGCCGATTGGTGTTCATCTTCACGGGGACGCACCGCCTCGAAGAGATGAGCCACGATTACTGGTCGATTCTGTTCAACATTGCGCTTTACCGCCGCGTGAGTTTTCTCAGTGACACGGACGCGGTGGCTCTGCTGCGAAAGCCCGTCGCGGATACGTTGAGCGTCGATGATCTGGCAGTAGAGAAAGTCGTCAATCTCACCAGCGGCCATCCGTATTTCATCCAGTTGATCGCGTGGGCGCTGGTCAACGAGTGCAATACTCGTCAGCGCAACTACGCTACGATCAACGACGTGAACACCGCCGTTCAAGATATTCTCACCACTGGCGAGGCGCACTTTGCTTACATCTGGCAGCAGGCCAGCGGCCTCGAACGGCTGGCGCTGGCGGCAGTAGCTCATACGCTGCGTCCCGGCAAGGATTGGGCGCGTCCGTCGGAAATCCTCGAAACGCTGGCCAACGCGGGCGATACCCGCATTCAGCAAACGATACTGGTCGAAGCGCTGGATAAGCTGGTGGCGCAGGAAGTTTTGGCAGTGGCGACAGAAGGCGCACTGCGTTACCGTTTCCAGCTAGAAGTGCTGCGCCTGTGGATCGAAGCTAATAAATCGGTGACTGCCCTCGTGGAGCGTAATCAATGAATCCCTACAGCCTGCGAACCATGATCCGCGACCCAAACGTCTTTATCGGGCGCTCCGCTGAACTGCACGATATTTACACACTGCTGTCGTCGTCGCAAAGCTGCTCCATC
>JACMMD010000685.1 GCA_014379235.1 Anaerolineae bacterium | reverse complement strand
CGCTCGATTGGTATCGGTCTGGTCAAGGACAAGCCGATTGACATTCGCATCGAAACTGCGGCGGGACTGCCCCGCGCTTATGGCGACGAGTTCCGCACACGGCAGGTATTGATCAACCTCGTGTCGAACGCGGCTAAGTTCACCAACAAAGGCACGGTCATCATCAACGCCTACCCGACGCAGGACGCGAACACGGGCCGCGACATGATCCGCATCGACGTAACCGACACAGGCATCGGTATCGCGGACAAAGACATTCCGCTGCTGTTCGAGGCGTTCCGTCAGGTGGACTCGTCACTGACGCGCACCGTTGGCGGCACGGGTCTGGGTCTGCCGATTGCCAAGTCGCTGATCGAGATGCAGGACGGACAAATCATCGTCAATTCGAGAGTCAACGTTGGCTCGACGTTCAGCATCCTCATGCCGACGAACCCTCTAGAGAAGCCCGGTACGGGGCCGTTGTCCGAACTTGGCGACGGCGAAGCGCCTGACGATACATCGGCAACCGGCAACCGTACCCGCGAAGTGTCCACCACTTCGTTCTCGGATACCCTGCAAACGCCGCACGCCGCAGTCAGTAATGGCGGTGGGGAGCAGTCCGATGAAAACGGCAAGGGGAAAGGCAAGTCGAAAAAGCGCGACACGGTTCAGACGTTTGCCGTTCGCGGCGGTGCCACCGGGCCGCTGCCGCCTATGGCCATGCCGACACACCGCAAGCGTGAAATTCTGCTGATCGAGGACAACCCCGATATGGTCGATCAATACCGCCGCGCTTTGCAGCGTGAAGGTTTTGATATTCAAACGGCCACCATCCCGCTCGAAGCAACGGCCATGGCTTCCGCTATGCACCCGACGATCATCATCATGGATGTGAACTTCGCTGGTGGCAAAGGCTGGGAAATTTTGGAGCGACTGAGCAACCGCGACGATACGCGGGATATTCCGATTGTGGTTGTGTCCCTCAGCCGCGAAGAACAGCGCATCTTTGAAACGGGCGCGTTCAAGTTCATCCAACGCCCGTTCACGCCCGACGAACTGACCGAGGCCGCCCGCGAGGCTGAACAGGAAAGCAACACGGATCGCATCCTGATTATTGACGATCAGCCGGAATCGGCACGTCTGCTCAAGCAAATGCTCGACGAGTCAGGACGCTATCGTGTGTTTACGGCGGAAAGCGGCGGCGAAGGCATTTCGCTGGTGGCGCGCCGCCGCCCGAATTTGGTTATCCTCGACCTGCGGATGCCGGAGAAGGATGGCTTTGAAGTCCTAGAGGAGTTGCGTACCAATCCTGAAACCGCTAACATCCCAGTTCTCATCGTCACCGGCGACACTTTGGACGCGGCAGAACGCGACCAGCTTGCTGACACCGAAGTGATGTATAAAACCGATATCACTGAGGATGAGCATCAGCAGTTCTTGAAAGGGGTTCGTACCCAACTGTCTAAGACAAACGGAGACCGAACGAATTGATGCGGACTAATGTCAAGCATATCGAACTTGAGTGTATCAACTGTCACACGCGCATTCAGCTAAACCGCGCAGTGTCGGGAAGCTGTCCTGCATGTGGTGAAACCATACTCGAGGCGCGATACGAACTCGGCAAAATCAACGTGCATGACTGGATGTCGGCTCTCAAACAGCGCCGTCCTAATCTGTGGCGCTATCATGAAGTGCTGCCGATCTTCGACACCGACAATATCATCAGCATGGGCGAGGGCGGAACGCCGCTCGTCAAATCGCGCACACTGGCCGCCAATCTCGGCTTGAAACATCTGTACATCAAGGACGAGCGGCAGGGGCCAACGGGCAGTTTCAAAGACCGTCAAGCCACAGTCGCTATTTCCGCGCTGCACGAGATGGGTGTCGAAGAATTGGTGGTTGCCAGCACGGGCAATGTCGCCATCGCTTACGCTGCCTACTGCGCCCGCGCAGGTATCAAGCTGTGGGCCTTCTTCCCGAGCCTCGCGCCGGTAGAAAAGCTGCGTGAGGCCGCGTTGTATGGTGCGGAAATCATCCAGATCGCGGGCAACTATGACCAGACCAAAGAGCTGGCAGCGCGCTTCGCACAATCAAAGGGCGTGTTTCTTGATCGCGGTATCAAGAGCGTGGCCGCTATCGAAGCCATGAAAACCATGGCCTACGAAATCGGTGAACAGCTTGGCCGCGAACTCGAAGGCAATGAACGCTGGCGCGCACCAGACTGGTTTATTCAGGCGGTGAGCGGCGGCATGGGCCCCATCGGCGTGGGCAAGGGCTTCCGCGAGATGTACGATTTCGGCATGATCGACAGTATGCCCGCACTCGGCGTCATTCAGTCTACAGGCTGCGCGCCGATGGTCGAAGCGTTCAGTCGCGGGCAGCGTGTTGCTACACCGATTGAGCATCCGACATCGGTGATCGTCACCCTCAGCACGGGCAATCCCGGACGCTCCTATGAACTACTCTATGATTACGTCAGCGACTACGGCGGGCATTTCATCTCCGCCAGCGACGAAGAAGCTTTTAGCGCGACACTGGTGCTGGCACGCAACGATGGTATGTCGGTTGAGCCAGCGACAGGCGTGACCTTTGCGGGACTGTTCAAGATGGTACAGCAGGGCGTTATCAAGCCTGACGATGTGGTGGTCGTCAACCTCTCCGGCCACACCATGCCTGTCGAGACGCAGATTCTCGGCCAGCGCTGGCTGCGTTCGGTGGACATTCCCGAACACGAGGAGCAGGCTTCGGTTGTGCCGGAAGAAGGTTTAGTGTCGGCGCTGGAGCAGATGGATTCGCACTCGCACGTCCGGCGCGTGGCCATTGTCGAGGATAACGTCGATGCGGCACGCTTGATCGCGCGAATTATCCAAGCGCGGGGCAATTACGACGTGCAGTTGGCACATGATGGCGCAAGCGGCATCCAGCTTATCCGCTCGACCAAGCCCGACCTCGTGATTCTCGACCTGATGATGCCGGACATCGACGGCTTCACGGTCATCGACACCATGAAGGCCGATCCGGCTCTGGCGAACATTCCGATTGTGGTCGTCACGGCGAAGGAACTCACGGCGCGGGAACGGGCACGGCTCGGTACACAGGTGAATATGCTGCTGCAAAAGGGTTCGTTCATCGACGAGGACTTCATCACGGGCCTCGTCAGCGAACTCGACTGATATTTTCGTAGGATAGGTCTCAGACCTACTCCTACTAGGTACGGGCGGATCATGATCCGCCCGTACATCGCTCTACGAATAGCCATTCAAACCTTCCTGAAACTCTAACGAATAACCTCATAAGTTTATGCAAAGTTAGTGGATTCTCGTGTTATATTAACCTTGTGTCTTTATGCTTCCGCAACCGTTCGTGTAAAGAAGGCAGTCCAATGAGCGCAGCCGTTCTCGAACGCACCATCCTGTACATTGAAGATGACCCGTCAAGCCGACGCCTCGTAGAACGGATGCTGCTGCACGCGGGCTACCGGGTTTTGGTGGCAGAATGCGGCTTAGAAGGCATCGACATCGCACGGCGCGAAATACCTGACCTGATCCTCACCGACATTAATCTGCCTGATTTGAGCGGGCGCGAACTCACGACGATGCTGCGCGGCGACGAACGTTTTCGCACGACACCGATTGTCGCGCTTACGGCGCAGGGCAGCGAAGAACGTGATATGACCCTAGCGGCGGGTATCACGGGCTACCTCACCAAACCCGTTGACATCGACAGCCTATCCAAAACGGTTGAATACTATCTCGGCGGCGGGCACGATAAGGTCGAAACCGAGAAGATGTCGCAGGCGCGCAACCTCTACATTCAAGAGATCGTGCGGCGGTTGGAAATTCGTATCCGTGAACTCGAAAGCGCCAACAAGGCTCTTACCCGGCTAGACCGCATCAAGGATACGTTTATTCAGCTAACCGCTCACGAACTGCGAACGCCGTTGACTGTCGTCAGCGGCTACGGCGGGCTGCTAGAGGCCACACCCTCGATTAAGGCGCTGATGGATACGGATGACAGCGCTAAAACGGTCATTACGGGCTTAGTCTCATCCATTGACCGGATGCAGAACGTCATCAACGAGATCATGACCATCAGCCGCATCATGACCAACCAGATCGACCTATCCATCAAGCACGTTAATTTGAAAACGGTCATTCCCGAAGTGATCGCCAGTTTTCAGGATGCCACTCAAAAGCGCCGCCTGACCATCCACTTCGACCCGACTAACGCGCCCGATAATATGCGCGCCGACATCGAACTACTGCGCTTGGCGCTCAACAACTTGATCGGCAACGCCATCAAATATACGCCCGACGGCGGCAGCATCACGGTCTCAGCAAAAATTGATGAAGAAACTCATCAGGCGCGCATCAGCATCAAGGACTGCGGTATCGGCATTAGCAAGGAAGAACAGAAGACTATCTTCGAGCGCTTCCATACGGCCAGCAATACCCTGCTGCATTCGACTAGCAAAACGGCATTCGGCGGCGGCGGTCTGGGCTTAGGGCTGGCAGTGTGTAAGGGCATCGTCGCGGCCCACAGTGGCAGCATCTGGGTGGAAAGCGCGGGACGTGACCATGAAAAGCTCCCCGGCAGCGAGTTTATTATGCTGCTGCCGATGACCACGCAAAACCCCGCACAGGGTAAGGTGTGGGGCTAACCACCGATGCAGAGATTCTTTGCCATTCGCCACGGCGTTACCGCGCAAGGAGTCGCTATCGCGCTCTCCACGCCGATCTTTCTGGGCATGGCCCCGATCTTCGGCAAGCTGGCCTATGCGGAAGGCGCAGACCCGTTCACCGTCGCGGCCACACGCACGATTGTCGCGGTGGTACTGTTGTGGATGGTCTATCTCATTTTCTTCCGCAAGTTCATTTACATCTATCCGGCGGGTTTGCTCGGCTGCATAGTCGTCGGCGTGGTCAATGGCATCGGTTCGCTGTTTTACTACGGCGGGCTTGGGCTGCTGGATGCGTCGTTGGTGCAGTTACTCAACGGCATGTATCTGGTGTTCGCGGTGTTGATGTCGGCTATCGGCGGCGAACGCATTACATGGCGCATGTCCGCCCGCGTGGGACTGGCGCTGGCGGCTCTGGTTATCCTCACCGGATTTCATGAAAAACCCGTCGATTGGCTCGGCGTCGGGCTGATGCTTGGCAGCGCCTTGATGTTCGCCGGGACGGTCAGCCTCAGCCAATATGTGCTGTACGAAATGCCGTCACCGACGGCAACGCTGTATATCGTGAGTACGATGGGTATTGTAGTAGCGATGGTATGGTTTGCGACAGGCTTGGAAGTATCCGCTGCCACCGTTCAAGCCGCCGCGTGGCCGATTCTGCTGCTCGGTGTCACCACCGCCGCGTCACGATTATCGTTGTTCGCGGGTGTCAAGTTTTTGGGCAGCCTGCAAACGTCTATCCTCGCCATCGCGGAAATCGGCGTTGCGTTAGTGCTGGCGTTCTTCGTACTTGGTGAGCGGCTGTCGGCGATACAACTGCTTGGCGTGGCCGCGCTAGGGGGGAGTTTGCTGCTGGTTCGCGTCAGTGATTTGCGCCCACACATTTTGAACCCCGGCGCGATATTAGTGGAAAACCTCGCCAACTGGCAGTTTCAGGAGATCGCCTTTCACCGCGCTTTTGGCACGAGAGATCAGGACAACGCTTCCGAAGTGATGTCTACTGTCACCACACAGGAACTTATCGCTATCCGGCGCATGATGGGCGCGGCGGATAAAGCTACTGACCCGTTCCCGATCTGGAAAAATCAGGCGATCAGCGTCAACCTCAAGGCATTACTCGACACCGCCGAAACCGAAGCCATAAAGAACACTGACGTGCAAGCGTTCGGGGAATAGAGTTTAGGCTATAAGAGATAGGGATCGTAATCACCAGAGCTATATGGAGTAAATGCCTCGAACCAATCACTCGGATCGCGGTAGCGATTCAATCCGAGTGCGGCAAATTCATCCTCTGAATTACCTGCCAGAACCCCCAGAACTCTTAGAACACTATTGATTGGTCTCTCGTGCTTGGAAACGTGATGATGTTGAAACCACTCACCATTCGCGCTTGGAAGCAGCGCCAATGCTCCACTGCGCCATAATGCTGCGTGCTGATAGCCATTACCGCCTAAGAATTCTGCCTCAACATAAGAGATAGGCGTTTTCTGTGACCATTCAGTGGCTTTCTCGATCATGGCGCGGTCTAACGGTAAGTCTTTGGATTCGTCAGCACTTTCATCATATGAGATGTTTAAGGCTTCTCTCAAAATCATGTCGTGGAGCAGCAGTTCAAAGCCTTGCTCAAGCGGTGCAACAGTGATGCGGTCACTGAGTTCACGAAATGGCAGAAACGTACCTTGTCGAGCAATAAACGCGCTAAGTTCGTATCCCACTGTGTAGTCGAGTCCTATATGACCGTAAGAGGTTTATGATTTCCAAAGCGATGGTAGATGCCCGATTCGCTGCCAGCCGTCGCCTTCGCTAACCGTTTCGACGCTTAAATCGGTGAAGTAATGGTCGAGGACGGCTTTGCGCTCCATGTCGAGCGGCGGGCGGCAGTAGTCTTCTTCTTCCCAAACAATGTAATCACCATCGACACGCGCATTATCGAGCGAGTGCTGAAGTGTCGAGCCGAACGGCTGCATCACGCGGATGTCGCCGCTGTCCAGCCAATCACGCAGGGGTTGAAGATCGCTCTTGGGTTTGGCGCGCACCAGATAATAGGCCATCGTTAGCCACCGATTTGACTCATCACTCGCGTGAGGGGGATTATGTCGTCAGCCAAGCCGTGTCCCCAAGGCTTTTGCCACACGCCGTCGAGGATGATTTGCTTGATCTCGTCATTGTCCGCGCCAGCGCGCATCGGTGTCAGCAAATCGACTTCTTTATCGCGCAGCAGGCACAGACGCAGCACACCATCAGCGGTCAGACGAGCGCGGTTGCACGACGCACAGAATGGCTGTGTAATGGTGCTGATGAAACCAACTTCGCCCTTTGCACCGGGAAACCGATACATGCGCGCTTCACCGTCGAGGTGGCCGTCGTCCAGCAGTTCGAGGGGCATATACTCCTCAGCGATGCGGGCACGAATCTCGGCATCGGTGACGACAGCGTTTTGCGCGAAGGCGGCTACGTCGCCAAAGGGCATCATTTCGATAAAGCGGAACTGCCAGTCGCGGTCAACGGTCAGCTTGGCGAGTTCGGTCACGTCGCCCTCGTTGAAGCCGCGCACGACAACCGCGTTCAATTTAATAGGGGTTAAGCCTGCGCGCTCTGAGGCTTCGATACCGGCCCATACTTCGTCTAAATGTCCCCAACGGGTGAT
>JACMMD010000684.1 GCA_014379235.1 Anaerolineae bacterium | reverse complement strand
CACTTACATGGACGGTGCTATCAGGTTTCTTAGAGCAGTTGGGGACAAAAGTGCGGATAGTCGCTGAGGCAAGTTAAAAGCAAACGGCGCAACCGAGTTACTCGATTGCGCCGTTCGTTTAGCTAGAAGTCTTTGGGACTAGTAGCGGTTGTTGCTGCGGTTGTTGCCGCCGCCGTAGCTGCCACCACCGCCACCGCCGCCCGAACGCTCTTCACGGGGACGAGCTTCGTTGACGGTCAGAGCGCGGTTGTCTAGCTGATAGCCGTTAAAACGCTTGATGGCGTCTTGGGCATGTTCGTCGGAATTCATTTCGACAAAGCCGAAACCCTTGGCACGGCCAGTTTCACGGTCGGTGATGAGAGTCACGCTTGCGACTTCACCCACGCCAGCGAACAGGTCGCGGATTTGGGTTTCAGTGGTGTCATACGAAAGGTTGCCGACATATAGTTTCTTGGACATAGTGTCCTCCTAGATAGGGAAAGAGACGAATTTCCTCAACGGCGGGTTTAAATCCGACGCCGAGTATAGAGAGAGAAATCAGATGCACCTAGTCTAGAAAGAGCGGTCTTGTTGTTGGCAACAGGAACACAGAGTGAAGAATGAGGCTCAGAGGATTTATAAACTCTACTACCGAGTATTGTCTCACACATTTACTGCATTACTAGGCCCAGTTTTTGCAATGCTATATTTTACTAAAGTGCGCTACTCCACAGGCTCGCCATAGACTGCGATGTCCAGCGCACCTGTGTTGCCGCCGTTACTGCTCTCGACATCGAAGCGCAGCCTTTCCGCCACGATCTCCACATCGAAGGTGTACGACTGCTCCGCATTGGGTAGTTCAAACGGCCCGTAAACCTCGCCCGTTTCCGTCGTGATAGTGAACGAGTAAATCTGCGCCGTATCGTTGGACATCGCCCGCGTCCAGAAAACCACTTCGTTGATGCGTGAACGCTGCTCCAGTTCAACTTCGAGCCATGCGTCGTCGCCATCACCCGCGCTTGACCACTGCGTAAGCGGGTCGTCGTCCAGCGCATTCATCGCCCCATATTGTCCATCCACCGGGCCATCGCCGTACACGCTGCTGTAGCCGATTAACGCCGCGCCGTTGTCGCTGGAAAGTAAATTGCTGGTCGTCGCTGTAGTTTCGATTTCGGGCAGTGTGCGAAAAGTGTAGGTCTCCGACATATATAGATTGCCTGCTTCGTCTGACCCCTGAACGCGATAATAGTATTCGGTGTCCGGCTCTAAGCCCGTGAGGATGATCGCGTGTTCTTGATGTGCCGCCGCGCCCATGAGACTATCGAGCGCCATTTGTCCGAACTCCGGCGTTTCTCCGTACAGAAATACGCAGGCCATCGGCAGCGAAGTTGTCGCGTCGAGTTGGACGCTGGTATCGCTGATGTCCGTGAGTTGCAGCGACTCGTTGATGACATCCTCAGCCGCAAACACAGGCACAAGGCGCGTCGCTGCTTCGGTAGAGTCTTGCGCGGCTGCGATTCCGGTAAATGTGGTTATCAGCAGAATGAACAGCAAAAGAAGGGATTTCATTATCTCACTCCGCAATCGAAAATTTCTTAAGGCTTAAGCCTCTGGCGATAGATGACAAGGCGATTGTAGCGCTCCATATTGGTGAGTCACCATGCCCAAAAACGAAAACATCCCGCGCCAAAACGGGCGGGATGCTTTTCCAGCGAACTGCTGTGATAGGTCGATGCGGACTAATCTTAGAGATCGTCCTCATCCTGACCATTTGTAAGCGGTAGACCACTACGAACGTGTTCCAAATGCGACAGCGCCTCTCGAAACAGGTTCGAAACGTGCCCGTCATCGACGCTGTAAAACACCTGATTGCCATAGCGGCGATAGCGCACGAGGCGGCGATCACGCAAAATACGCAGTTGATGGCTGACCTGACTCTGCGATGCTCCAACGAAGTCGCAGAGTTGGTTCACGCTCATTTCTTGCTGTGTCAATACATGTAGGATCCGCAGCCGGGTTTGGTTCGCCAGCGCGGCAAAAGTTTCCTGCAACCATTTGGTTGTTTCATTCGTCAGGCCGTCCAACACTTCCTCATTCTGAATAGCGAAAATTTCGCTCATTGCACCCTATTTGTATAGCTAGTGAACCGTTATGTTGATGGGAGATTCGCGGGGTCTTCTATGCTCAAATAGTATATGTTCATAGCATATATATGGCGTAAGGAGCGTATTAAAATTACGTAAGAGGATGGCATTACAACAGCACCGTAGGGGCGGGTCTTAGACCCGCCCCTACAACCGACATTTATGGATAGGTCTAGCCCTGCTGCACCAACCAGCGATAGCCGTAAGCGGGCAGCGTAACTGTCTCACCGGATACTGCGGTATCTGGTTGCAGCACATCGGTGAAGCGAACGCCGGATGGCAGCGGAATATCGAGCGGCGCGTCCGAGAGGTTATGCAGCGCTAGTACGCGCTCTCCATCCAGATCGCCGCGCCAGAAGCACAGCGCTTCGTTAGACAGTTCGAGCATCCAGTGGAGCTTACCCTGCGCCAGTAGAGGCAGGCTTTTGCGCGTGGCGATGAAGTGACGGATGCTGTGGATCAGCGCCGACGGATCATCCATCTGCGCGGCCACATTGACTTTCGTATAACTGAACTCAGGGTCACTGATGACCGGCGCGTAAAACGTCTCCTGCGGCGATGACGAGAAACCCGCGCCCGCTTCACCTGTCCACTGCATCGGTGTGCGAACGCCATTGCGATCAAACAGCGCGATGTTATCGCCCATGCCGATCTCGTCCCCGTAGTACAGGAACGGCGCTCCCGGCAGCGTGAACAGCAGCGAGTTCAGCAGTTCGATCTTGCGGCGGTCATTGCCCAATAGCGGCGCAAGGCGGCGGCGAATACCGATGTTCATGCGCTGTTTCGGGTCGGGCGCATAGAAGTTCCACATGAACTCGCGTTCTTCGGGCGTGACCATCTCCAGCGTCAATTCGTCGTGATTTCGCAGGAACGTGCCCCATTGCAGATCGGGCGGGATTTCCGGTGTGCGCGCCAGAATATCGACCACGCTGGTACGATCTGCCTGCGCCAACGCCATGTATAGGCGCGGCATCACCGGAAAATGAAAGCACATATGGAATTCGTCGCCGCTCGGCTTCGATAAGTCGCCGAAATAGGGCATCAAATCCCACGGCCACTGGTTGGCCTCGGCCAGCAGAATCTTGTCGGGGAATTCCTCATCCACCATGCGGCGCATCTTCTTGAGGAACTCATGCGTTTCCGGCAGATTTTCGCAGTTTGTGCCCTCGCGCTCGTAGAGATAAGGCACGGCGTCCACGCGAAAACCGTCGATGCCTTGCTTCAACCAGAAGCGGAAGATGTCCAGCATGGCCTCGTGGACTTTGGGATTGTCATAGTTCAAATCCGGCTGGTGGCTGAAAAAGCGATGCCAGTAATACTGCTCCGTCGCGGGATCGAACGTCCAGTTCGACGGCTCGGTATCGGTGAAGATGATGCGCGCCCCGGTGTATTTCTGGTCGGTGTCGCTCCACACGTAGTAATCACGCATGGGCGAGTCTTTCGAGCGCCGCGACTCTTGAAACCACGGGTGTTGATCCGACGTGTGATTGATGGCGATGTCCGCGATGATCTTCATGCCGCGTCGGTGAATTTCTTCAACCGTGATCTGGAAGTCCTCAAGCATCCCGTAGGTGTGATGGACGCCGTAAAAGCTGGCAATGTCGTAGCCATCGTCGCGCAGCGGTGAGGGGTAAATCGGTTGCAGCCAGACACAGTCGATGCCCAGCCATTGCAGATGGTCGAGGCGCTGGCGCAGTCCGATGAAATCGCCATGACCGTCGCCGTTGCCATCGGCGAAAGCCCGCAGATACAGTTCATAATAGACTGCGGTCTTATACCAGTTCTTCGAGTTCAAGTCGCTCATGGTTTGCTTTCAACCTTTAACAGGTATGGTAGGGGCGTGTTCCGTTGCTAACGCGAGGGGTTCAAAACCCCTAGCTGCGATAAT
>JACMMD010000683.1 GCA_014379235.1 Anaerolineae bacterium | reverse complement strand
GTGCAGTTCTTCGTCGTCGCTGCTCATACCACGAATGACCGCTGCGAGGTTATCGGCAAAGCGCCCTGTCCCCTCGACAATCAGCAGGGGGAATTTCAGCCGCCGCGAGGTCGCCAAACGGTGAATCTCTTCGCGGGTGACATTGCCACCGTTGATGACAATACCTAGCGCGGGGCAGAGGCCATCGCCGGAAAGCGCGTTGGTCAGCCATGCGATCATGCGCGATTCGTCGCCAAACTTCTCGCCCTCGGTGAAAACGAAATGTGAATGGCCGGTATCGAGCGTCATGCCGCGTGGGTTCTCGTAGCCGGGATAGCTGATTTTGGCCAACGGCGCGACACCGATCAGGGGAAATTGCAGGTTCTGCCGCCGCCGAGCATCGCCCATCAAGCGCATAACGCCCGCGTGAGTGCCGCCGTCGATGACCGCCACGCCATTTTCTTCGACAAAACGCGCCAGTCCTTCCTCGATCAGCGGGCGCGTGGCCAGCATCTCGTCGGAGTCCATATCCATCGCGCCGCCGCTGATGAAAATGGTGGGCTTTGGCTGGTCAAAGCCAAGCACTTCAGCCACCTCATCCGATTTAATGTCGCCCGCAAGCTGCACGGCGAAGGCTGCGTTGCCATTGCCAAAGTCGATGACGAAACGTTTATTTTCTGATCTCATGCTGCTATCCTTGCGGGCATAGTGCTGCTACGTAACGGCTAATCGAAACCTTGATGATATTGAATTTCGGCGGGCTGGTAGCCCCCAAAGAATGGGCCGATTAATCACACGCGAATAACATAAATTATACGCGAGAATATGACACAAGCGTACAAATGTTGGAAATTAAAAACCGCCTTCTGGCTAAGGATTTACTCGCGTGGTATGACCGCCACGCCGCCGCTTTGCCGTGGCGCGCTGACCACGATCCGTACCGCGTGTGGCTGTCGGAGATCATGCTGCAACAGACTCAGGTGGAGACTGCCACGCCGTACTATTTACGCTTTCTAGACACCTACCCCACCGTCGAAGCGCTGGCCGCCGCGCCGCTCGATGATGTGCTGAAAAAGTGGGAAGGGCTGGGCTATTACAGCCGCGCCCGCAACCTGCACCGCGCCGCGCAAATCGTCACCAATGAGCGCGGCGGTCACTTCCCGAACACAGCCATCGATCTGCAAACGCTTCCCGGCATCGGACGTTACACGGCGGGCGCAATCGCCAGCATCGCCTTTGGTGAGGCCGCGCCCGTGCTGGATGGCAACGTGATTCGCGTGTTCTCGCGCTTGATCGACCTTGACGAGGACGTGACGCTCAACGCCACTAAAGATAAGCTGTGGACGCTGGCCGAGCAGTGGATGAAGCCTGCGGTTGAGCGCCCCGGCGATTACAATCAGGCGCTGATGGAGTTGGGGCGCGTAGTGTGCAAGCCGCGAAATCCCCTGTGCCGCGAGTGCCCAATCAACGCGCACTGTTTGGCGTTTGCGCGTGGGACGCAGAGCCAGCGTCCGGTGAAGGCGCGCAAAGCACCCACGCCGCATTATAATGTGGCGGCGGGCATGATCTGGAACAACGCCGGCCAATTGTTGATCGCACAGCGCCCGCTCGATGGGCTGCTCGGCGGCTTGTGGGAGTTCCCCGGTGGCAAACAGGAAAGCGGCGAAACGCTGCCCGAATGCCTCAAGCGCGAACTGCGTGAAGAACTGGCGATTGAGGTCGAAGTCGGTGAATTGTTTACGGTGGTGCGGCATGGCTTCACGCACTTTAGCATCACACTCCACGCCTTCGCCTGCCGCTATGTGAGCGCTGGTGGGCCGCCGCAAGCGCTGGCCGTCAAAGCGTGGGCATGGGCCACGCCGGACGAACTCGAACGCTACAGCTTCGGCAAGGCGGATCGCGGTGTCATCGCGGAGTTAGTCAAGCGGCGAGGAATGTTATTGTGAACCGTTGGGAATGGGCGGTACCGTTTAACCTCGAAGTTGCGCTTCCACTTGAGGAGTGTATTGAACGGCTGGATGAAAGCGTCAATGAACAATACCGTTACATCATCAAGCAGCCTAAAAAGCCGCCGCTGATCCTGACACCGCTTAATGATAACATCTATGAATTCAGTTTCTCTAAGCTCGCTAATCGAAATTGGCAAGCGCTTACATACATAGGCGTATTAGAGCGAAAACACGCTTACCTCACAATAGTCACCGGAACGGCGCGAGTCCACAAGATCACCCTGTTCGTGTTCTTTTACGCTGCATTCTGGGCAACGATTTTCCTACAAATCCCAGTATTAGGCTTTTTCCCGTTTATTGCTGCTGTTGCTGTCGGTTCAGGTATCATGAAAACACGCAAGCAAGCTGGCGAACTTCTGAGTGAGATGTTGCAAATCGAGGGCAAGAAAAAGTAGGGGCGCGATATATCGCGCCCCTACCGAAGTTGTTATTTACCGAACCGTGAACGTACACGTCCCGCTCTCTTCGAGCGCGTTCGACCCCGGCCCGTACAGCGCGTAACCGTCGGTGATGCCCTCGTTCCACGTCAGGCTGTAGGTGATGCTATGCGGCCCCGCTTC